>JBNMGJ010000010.1:0-21442 GCA_050872185.1 Mogibacterium sp. | reverse complement strand
GTTGTTCATTCGGTTGGCCATCAGTGCGGCACGTTCGATGCTTCGAATCAGTTCATCTTTCTTGACCCGGATTTCTGTGGTGCTTTCCGCTTTGATGATTCGCTTGTAATCGATATACTTTCCGCTCATAGTGTTCAGCGTAACCTTGTTGTTGTCGAAATGGAGGACGGCCTTGTTGTCTGTAATCCCCATGACCAGATTCTCATCTCCATCGTCGGAAATGAATTTGGAAACTTCGCTCAGCTGCTTGGCCGGAATGACAATGCTCAGGTTATCCGTTGCATCGCTGACGGTTTCGTTATAAATTGCCATACGGAATGCATCCACTGCCACCATTCGGAAGTTGCCCCCATTGATTTCGCAGAGAACGCCGGTGAGAATTCCGTTGATTTCGTCGGAGCTGGCCGAGAAAGCCGTCTTCTTAATCAGCTTGCGGAAGGATTCCTTATTTAATGTAATGCTGATATCGGCATTTTTGAGTTTCACCTTCGGAAAATCTTCCGGATCAAAGCAAATCAGCTCTGACTGATAACGGCCACTGATAATATGAAGAGATGCTTTTACCGAATCGAAATCCAGAACCACTTCCTCCTCTGGCAGTTTTCCTACAATGTCTGCAAACATTTTTGCAGGAACGGCGAAGGAGAAATCCCCTTCCGAAACCACAGCGATGGTGGATTCAATGGTCATCTTGGAATTCGTAGATGTGAGCACCATGTCGCTTCCTTTTACCTCTACAAGAACGCATTCAAAAATCGCAGAAGAAGTTCTGGATTCTACCGCGTGCAGAATGTTATTTAAAGTACGGTACAGTTCGGTTTTGTTGCAGTTAACTTTCATAGGAATCCTTTCAAATTGCTTATTCTTATTAATATTAATATAGTTATAGTAGTAGGGGGTGTGGAGACTGTGGAAAACTGTCAAAAATCCCGTTTTCCATGTCCAAAAAGAACTTTTTGAGTGCGGAAAAACCCGTACAAAAACTCTGTTATCATAATGTGTATAACTTTAGTGCCGTTCCTTAATCTTCTGTTTGATTTCGTCAATCTCTTTCCGCACCTTCTCATCGTTGTCGTACATATCCGTAATTTTGTTGACGGAGTGGATTACGGTAGAGTGATGTTTTCCTCCAAAAATCTCACCGATTTCCGGAAGTGATAACTCCGTGTTCTCTCTGCAGAGGTACATGGCCACCTGACGAGGGAAGGCGATTTCCTTGTTTCGCTTGCTGGAGTCCATGTCGGAGACTTTAATCTTGTAGTAACGAGCCACGATGGAACGGATTCGCTCTGGGGCAACGCCATTATCATTGTTCTTAATGATATTTTTGAGGGTTCTCTTCGCAAAGGCTAGATCAATGTGTTCGTCTAGCAGATTGGAGTAACCGGTAATATTGTTGAAAGCGCCTTCCAATTCTCGGATATTGGTGGTAAAGGTCTCCGCTAGAAGGCAGCACACATCGTACATATCATCATTCCATTCCAGGTCTGCATTCTCGGCTTTCTTCTTCAGAATAGCGACTCGAGTTTCAAAGTCTGCCGGGGTGATGTCTGCAATCAGATTCCAGGCAAACCGAGTACGAAGCCTTTCCTCCAAGTTAATCAGCTGATTCGGCGGCCGGTCGCTGGAGATAACAATCTGTTTGTCTGCTTCATATAGTGCGTTGAATGTATGGAAGAATTCTTCTTGAGTCTTATCCTTATTCTCCAGGAACTGAGTATCATCGATGAGAAGAACGTCTGCCTTGCGGTATTTGTATTTGAAGGCCCGCATTTTGTTCTCGGAAATGGCTTTAATCAGTTCATTCGTAAAGGTTTCCGAGGATACGTACACGACTTTTGCCTTCGGGTTGTTCCGGATGATGTGGATGCCGATGGCCTGCATCAGGTGGGTTTTGCCCAGTCCAGATCCACCGTAAATGAACAGTGGATTGTAGGCCTCTGCTGGTGATTCTGCCACCGCAAGGGCAGCGGCGTGGGCGTATTTGTTATTATTTCCCACCACAAAATTACTGAAGTTCATCCGCGGGTTGAAGAGCTTATTCGTATCTTCAAATTTCTCCACTCTCCGAGCCGCTTCGACTTCAGGTCTTTCTTCTTCTTTGTATTCATCCTCTAATTTGACAACCACGCGGTAGTTCACACCGGTAAGGGTCTCAAAGGCTTGCTGCATCAGGTGCAGGTAGCGACGCTTAATCTGCTTCAGTCCGATGTCATCGTTGGTTGCGAGGTAGATAATGTTCACGTCCTCGTCAATGTTGTAGATGTACAGGGGAGAGAACCATGTATTATAGCTGACAGCCGTAGTATTGGCTTTGATAAATTCGAGGAAATCCTCCCATAACTTGTTCTTATCCAAAATCGTAGTTCTCCTTGTTGATAACATATTTTACATAATTTTTTCCACAATTACAAGAAGTCTGAAAGGCTTATGTGGAAATAATTTGGAATTCAAAAAGAAAGTTATACACATATTGTGGAAAACTTTATGCATAACTCGGAAATGACACAACATTTTGTGACAAAAAATCTTTTTGCCACAATTCTACAAGTTGGAAAAGTGAATTTTTGAGATTCCCTGCCCTGTTATTGACTTTTATCATTCTGAAAGGTATAATAATTCGATGTATGTACCTTTGGAATTTAGAAGGTACCGAATTTTATATCAACTTAGAGATATTGTAATATCGAAAGGAGCAAAAGGAAGATGAAGAGAACATATCAGCCTAAGAAGAGACAGAGAATGAAGGAACACGGATTCAGAAAGAGAATGGCTACTGCAAACGGTAGAAAGATTCTGAAGAACAGAAGAGCAAGAGGAAGAAAGAAGCTGACTGCTTAATTCTCATACTGCCGGAAGCTGTTATTTAAAATGAAGTGCAGAAAACAAATTCTTAGAAATCAGAGAAATTTCAACAGTGTCTATCGAAAGGGTTCATCTCGTGGAAGTCGGTTCGTTGTGATTCTCTATAAGAAGAATCGAATGCCGGTTTCCAGAGTTGCTTTCGTTGCCAGCAAGAAAGTTGGTAATAGTGTATGCCGGAACCGTGCGAGACGCCTGATGAGAGAATCCATCAGGACCATGGGTGTCCAGCTGAAACCCGGATATGACATTATTTTCGTTGCCAGAAATACAATCAACGGAAAGAAATGTCCGGAGGTACAGCGTACCCTCAAGAAGGCGCTTCGTTCATGTGATCTGATTAAAGAGTAGATGACAGCGATGAAAGCAATAAGCAACTTTATCAAAAGAATTTTAATTTTACTGGTAAGGGGATATCAGATTTTTATATCTCCTCTTTTCCCACCAACATGCCGGTTCACTCCGACATGCAGTACCTATTTTATACAGGCACTGGAGAAATATGGTCCTATCAAGGGAACATGGCTGGGAATCCGGAGAATTCTGAGATGCCATCCGGGGAATCCCGGTGGATATGATCCTCTTCCATAGATAGGGAGATTATATGGGAATCATAGCGGTACCTCTTGGATACCTACTTACGTTTATTTACAATTTCGTCGGTAATTACGGTGTTTCCCTGATTATTTTAACTGCAATCGTTAAGTTTGCGTTGTTCCCTCTGTATGTAAAGCAAATTAAGTCTACTGCCAACATGCAGGAACTTCAGCCGAAGATGCAGGAGATTCAGGAAAAGTATGCCCATGATCAGATGAAAATGAATGAGGCAATGCAGGAGCTTTACTCGAAGGAGAACTTCAACCCGCTGGGTGGCTGTCTGCCAATGCTGATTCAGTTCCCAATCATTATGGGTCTGTTCGCATTACTGAGAAATCCGATGAAGTACCTGAGAAGCGAAGATATGCTTTTTGCCGTACACGAATCTTTTCTTTGGATTAAAGACCTGGCACAGCCGGATCTTTGGATTCTCCCGATTGCGGCAGCCGTAGCAACTTATTTCTCGTTCACTATGACGCAGAACCTGACACAGGCTGGTGCCGACAACGCGCAGATGAAGTCTATGAATATGATGATGAAATATGTATTTCCTCTGAGTATTCTGGTCATCGCTCGTTCCTATCCGGCAGGTCTGGCAATCTACTGGGCCGGTGGTCAGGCGATTCAGATTTTCTTGAACATTCGAATGAATAAGATTCGAAAAGAAATGCGTGAGAAAGCAGAACACGATAAGTTGGTTGCTCGTGCGGAAAAAGAACTGAAGAGAAGACTGAATGCTACTTCGAAATTGAAAGGAAATCGTTAGAAAATGAGAGTTTCAGAAAAATGGGGAGGAGATGTTGACGCAGCGGTAGAGCTTGCGCTCAAGGAACTCAAACTCACCATCGATGAAGTCGATGTGGAAGTTCTGGAAGAATCCTCCAAAGGTTTCCTCGGTATCGGTTCAAAACTGGCGAAGGTCAGAGTTACAGCAAAGGAAGACACGAACGATCGGAAGAAGGAGAAGAGCTCCTTCGATGACATTGACAGAATTCTGGCTGCTTTACCGGAAAATCAGAAAATCGAAGTTCCGGAGGAAATCAGAGAAGATTACGATAAGTTTGAACGGGAAGAAATGGAAGATGCCCGTGCAAGCGCGAAAGCAAAGAAGAAGGAACGTCACAATAACAAATCCAGAAATAAGAATCGTCGGAAGGAACATCCAGTGGACAATTCCATGTTCGACGATATGAAGAAACTGGATCCGGTGACAGATAGCCCCGTGGAGAAATTCCTGAGAGATGTCACTGCGGAGATGGGAATTGATTTGGATTTCAGCGTGCGTGCTGGAAACGGTCTCATCTACGTGAACATTACAGGAAAAGACACGGGAACGATTATCGGCAAGCGAGGACAGACTCTGGATGCCATTCAGTATCTGGCAAGCATTGTTGCCAATAAGGAGAGCAGCGAATACGTTCGCGTGATTCTGGATGCAGAGAATTACCGCTCTAAGAGAGAGCGCACTCTGATGAATCTTGCCAACAGATTGGCCGGCAAGGTGGAAAGATCGGGCCGCAGCATTACGCTGGAACCGATGAATCCTTACGAGAGAAAAGTGATTCACTCCACACTGCAGGATCATCCGTATGTGAAGACACGCAGCGAAGGGAAAGAACCTTATCGCCGAGTAATCATCGAAAGAAAATAACAAAGAAGGATCTCGGCCCATCCAGGATGGTCCGAGATTTTTTTACAGAAGAATGCAGGAGGAAAGATGGGAGATACAATTGCAGCAATTTCCACGCCGCAGGGTGAGGGGGGAATTGGAATCGTACGAATCAGCGGTGAGGATGCGCTGAACATTATGAAGAAGCTTCTGAGACCCTGCCCAGGCAACGTAAAGCCGCGGTATGCTTATTACGGAAACATCTGCAGAGTGGACTCCGACGAAATTATCGATGAGGCCATCTGCCTGTACATGAAGGCGCCTCATTCCTACACCTGTGAGGATGTGGTGGAGATTCAGGCCCACGGCGGGACGCTGTCCATCCGGATGATTCTCCGGGCGGTGCTGGAGGCCGGTGCTAGGATGGCGGAGCCGGGAGAGTTCACGAAATTGGCGTTTTTGAACGGTCGCATGGACTTGGCCCAGGCGGAGGCGGTCATTGATGTTATCAAGGCAAAGAGTGAACTACCCCTTCAAATTGCCGAGCGTCAGCTAAAAGGAAGATTAGGCGAGGAAGTCCAGGACATCCGAGAGAGCCTTCGGGATGTTCTGGCCCAGATGGCGGTGAACATTGATTTCCCCGATGAGGACATCGAGCAGGTGGAATTTGAGAAATTCAGAGAAGATCTTAATTCTGTGAAGGAAAGGGTGCAAAAGCTTCTGGATACCTGTGACAACGGACGGATTGCCAAGGAAGGAATCCGCGTGGCCATTGTGGGAAAACCTAATGTGGGAAAATCTTCCCTGATGAATGCGCTTCTGGGGGAGGAACGGGCGATTGTTACCAATATCCCAGGAACCACCCGTGATACTATTGAAGAAAGCGCCAATATTCATGGGATACCATTGGTCTTGACGGATACGGCAGGAATACGGGAAACGGCGGATGTTATTGAGCAGATTGGCATTCGGAAATCCCATGAAGAAATGGAAGCGGCAGATCTGATTATCCTGGTGCTGGATGGAAGTGACCATCTGTCTCAGGAAGATTTGGAAATTCTGAAGCAGAACCGAGAGCAGAAGGTTCTAGTGATTTTGAACAAGGAAGATTTGGGTAAGGCGATACAGGAAGAGGATATCAATCAAGTGATTCCCAATGCGGAAATCGTTCGGACTTCCCTGCTTTCCATGGATGGTGCAGATGCGGTAGTGCAGCGAATTGAGAAGATGTTCGTCTCCGGTATTGTGAACATGACCGAGAGGAATATCGTTACCAGTGAACGACACCGAGATGCTTTGGAAAGGGGAATGGCTTCCTTGAAAGATTCCATTCATCTTCTTGAAATTCAGGAACCCATTGAAATATGTGAGCTAGAGGCTCATAATGCATATGAGGCACTGGGTGAAATTGTGGGAGAGACCGCAGGAGAAGAAATTCTGGACACGGTATTCTCCAAGTTCTGTCTGGGAAAATAACAGGAGTATTGAATGACAAAGGATAATATGAACAAAGATAATATTCCGGTAATGGGAACCTACGACGTGATTGTGGTAGGGGCCGGACATGCGGGATGCGAGGCCGGACTGATTGCGGCACGGATGGGAATGAACACATTGCTTCTGTGCATTAATTTGGAATCCGTTGCCATGATGCCCTGCAACCCTTCCATCGGCGGAACCGGAAAGGGACATCTGGTCTGCGAAATCGACGCCTTGGGCGGAGAGATGGGTCTCAATATTGATAAGACCTTCCTTCAGAGCAAGATGCTGAACACATCCAAAGGACCGGCTGTTCATTCTCTTCGAGCTCAGGCGGACAAGAATCGGTATCACCTGGAAATGAAGAAGACCATAGAACAGGAGCCCAACCTTCACCTGAAGCAGGCGGAAGTGACAGATCTAGTTATTGAGAACGGAGAAGTTCGGGGCGTGGTGACCCGTACTTTTACCCGATATAACGCGAGGGCTGTCATCCTGTGCACCGGAACTTTCCTGGGAGGGAAGATTTTCATCGGGGACTCGGTGTTCCAGAGCGGCCCCAATGGGTTGGCGGCTTCCACGGAGCTTTCGGAGAAGTTGTATGAATACGGATTCCCTATGAGAAGGTTCAAGACTGGAACTCCGGCGCGAATGCTGGGGAAGACTCTTCATTACGAACGAATGAAGGAACAGAACGGGGATGATGAGATTGTTCCATTTTCTTTCATGAACGAGGGAAAGAATATAGGGGAGAATCAGATTTCCTGCTGGCTTTCCTATACGAATGGGGAAACCCACAAGATTATCTTGAACAACCTGGATAAATCCGCTATGTACTCTGGAAATATCGTGGGAGTAGGGCCAAGGTACTGTCCGTCCATCGAGGATAAAGTGTCCCGATTCAAGGATCGGGAGCGGCATCAGCTTTTCGTGGAGCCGGAGGGGCTGGACACGGATGAAATGTACATCCAGGGCATGTCTTCCAGCCTGCCGGAAGATATTCAGCGAGAATTTTACCACTCCATTCCGGGATTGGAAGATGCGGAAATCGTGCGTCCGGCCTATGCCATTGAGTACGACTGCATCGACCCGCTGAGCCTCAAACCTTCTCTGGAAAGCAAGATTGTAAAGAATCTGTTCTGCGCAGGTCAGTTCAACGGCAGTTCCGGTTATGAAGAGGCTGCGGCACAGGGACTGATGGCCGGAATCAACGCGGTTCGGAAGATTCAGGAAAAGACGCCACTGATTCTGGGAAGAGATCAGGCCTATATCGGCGTATTGATTGATGATCTGGTAACCAAGGGAACCAATGAACCTTACCGTATTATGACGTCTCGGGCAGAGTATCGGCTGCTTCTTCGTCAGGATAACGCAGACCGAAGGTTGACAACCCTGGGATACGAATACGGATCCGTCAGTGAAGAGCGGTATCAGAAATTCATGGAAAAGAAAGCCCATGTGGATGCGGAGATGAACCGAATTGGCAAGAAGAACGTTGCCACGGAGGTTCAGAATGAATTTCTACGGAACCACGGAAGCTCGGAGAGCGAGAAGAATCTTACTTTTGCCGAGATGATGAAAAGACCGGAAATTCACTACGCGGACACGGCCGAAATCGATGACGAAACCCGGCCATCCCTGACTCGAAACGAACGCTATGAGATTGAGGTTCGAATCAAGTACGATGGCTACATTCAGAAGCAAGTGGCCCAGGTAGAGAAGCTAAAGAAGCTGGAAAGCAAGAGCCTCCGTGAGGATATCGACTACAATGGTATCGGAGGACTTCGTCTGGAAGCCCGTCAGAAGCTGACGGAAATTCGCCCGGTGAACCTGGGACAGGCCAGCCGTATTTCCGGTGTGTCCCCGGCGGACATCAACGTGCTTCTCATCTATCTTGAGAAAGAAAGCAGAAAGGAAACATCCCATGAGTAAAGCGTATCAGATTCTGGAGGAGAGAGCCGGCGAGGCGAAGGCAGAAAAGATGATTCACTATATGGATCAGATTCTGCAGATGAATGAACACATCAACTTGACTGCTGTACGAGATCCGGAGGAGTTCATCGTGAAGCATTTGCTGGACTCGCTAAGTTGTATGGATTCCCCGGAGTGGATGGAGGCGAAGACAGTGGCCGATGTGGGAACCGGTGCTGGTTTTCCCGGGGTGCCACTGGCCATCATGGATTCGGCGAAGAATTATTCGCTGATTGATTCGCTGCAGAAACGTCTTCGCGTCATCGATAACATCTCCTCGGATCTGGAAATCAATAATGTAAAAACATTTCATCTCCGTGCAGAGGAGGCCGGCCAGAGCAAACAGCATCGGGAGAAATATGATTTGTGCGTATCCAGAGCAGTGGCTTCCATGAATGTTCTAGTGGAGTGGTGCCTTCCTCTGGTAAAGAAGGGGGGGACATTCATTGCCTACAAGGGAGGAAAGGTCGAAGAGGAATTAAAGGATTCCGAGAATGCCATCCGCCTTTTGGGTGGAAAAGTAGAAAGAGTGGAGACGGTGAACCTGGAGGATGAGTCTGCGGAGAATCATGCGCTGGTATACATTCGGAAAGTGAAGAATACACCGGCTCGTTTTCCGAGAAAGTCTGGAACCGCTCGAAAAGAACCTTTATAATGGGAAAAATTGCGAATTTTAAATTTGCTCATATCCGAAATCGAAGGTATAAAGTATCGAGAAAACAAAAAAAGTCGCTTAAAACGGAAATATAAGCGGCGACCTCTAGAAGCCTTGAAATTAAAGAAATCTAGAGGATTCAAAATGAACAAGTGGTTCATACGAACAGGACCTGGTGTTTCACGTGAAACACCAGGTCCGTCTTTGTTCTTAAAGTTATTCGCGAAGAATATTTTTATTTGTGGTCCGGATAGAACTTGTAAGTGTATCCGAAGTCGCTTGGGGAGTAGGTCTGCATATATTGATCATTTGTTTCACCGTATACATAACCCATGTTGTTCAGTGTGCCACTCTTGTTCAAGAGGCATCTCTCCCAATCGGTACCAGAGGTGCATTTACCCTTCTGAGCTGGATTCAAAGTAATATCTCTTCCGGAAGCCAATTTCACCCAATTATTGTCGTTGGCACCGAAGTATTTGGATCGGAGTTCAGCCAGTCTGGAAGCGTACAGATCGTTCGCCGTCTTCGTACCACCGTATTCGATTCCATCTTTCTTGAGCATTTCCTTCAAAGTGTCTCCCGGATCAGCCTCTACCCAGCCAGTTCCCGGCAGATAGAACTCTGCTCTGCAGTGTTCGTTTCCATTGGCATTGCCAGAGGATCCGTTGTTCAGGCGGAGACCAAATTTTTCTCTTGCCGGAACACCAACAGATCTGCACAGTGCAACGTAGGTGGAGTTCAGGTCTGTACACTTGCCGCCCCTGGTCTTAGTAAGAACCATCTCAACTTCTCCACGGCCGCAGCCACTGAAGGACAGGTCTCCAGCAGAAACTTCTCTTCTGTATAGGTTGTGGATTTCCCACTCGTAGATTGCCTTTGCCTTCTCTAGAACGGTCTTTGCATTGGCATCTTTGACAATCTTATCGGCTGTTTCTTTAACCACACCGCTGGTCAGCGAACCGGATGTCTCTGTTTCAGATAGGTATGGCTTCATTTGATTCTTATCTACTGTTCCGTTCTCAACCATCTTGGTGGACGCAATCTGGTAACGGCTTACGTGATAGTGAACCTTGGCAGTTCTCTTCTCAGGAGCAACAGTCTTATCCCATTCCAGGAAGAGAATCTTGTTACCTGCAGAATCCTTCGTAACTTTCTTGGTGGTTGCCTCATTCGCTTCGTATCCGAATCCGGTAATCGTCTGATACTCATCGTTGGTTGGAATCGGAATCCACACTCTTGCTACTTTTTCATTCTGGTCATATTTTCCTTTAGAAAGGTCAATTTTCAATGTCATCAGACCATCTTTTGTTTCACCCTTTACAACAGAACCCTTCGTAGCAGTAGGCTTCTTTGATGGCTTTGCTGCCGGCTTCTTAACGGTAATCTTAATGGTCTTAGATTTCTTACCAGCCTTCACTTTGATGTAACCCTTACCGGCTTTTAATCCCTTGACAGTTGCAGTCTTGGAACCTTTCTTGGTAATCTTTACAATCGATTTTCCTTTCTTAACAGACCACTTCACCTTTTTGTTGGATTTGATTTTCACTGTTTTACCGGTATAGATGGTCTTAGAAGTAGGGAGACCTTCCACTTGGTTGCAGCGGAAACCGTGCTGGTGCTACCTGCAAATACTGTCAGCAACGCTACTACGATGGACAGCAGAATTGCAAGGTATCGATTAGAAGTTTTGTGAGATAACATCCTAATACCTCCTTAATATATTGAAATAGTTAACATAGAAAATTATATAGCAGATTAGTTATTCTGTGGTTACATAATCTAGAAAAATATTATAGGAATAAGTAATGCGAAAGTAATTTAATATTCACTATATCTATTCAAAAGAGAAGCAGCAAGATAAGTATAACTATAATTAAACGGACTTAACCTAAATAAAGCGAATGGGAAACTCAAAGATTCGAATAATGTTTCACGTGAAACATTATCGTTTAAATAAGACATTAACAAAATAAGAGTACACAGAATGAAAACAACACAATATATTGTTTCACGTGAAACAATCGTGCGTTATAAACGTGAAGATTCGGTGATATATAGGGTTGAAAGGGAGTTCAAGTGTGGTCAAAAAATGGATTTTATTATATAATAGAAAGGAATGATTTGAGAAAAGGAAGGAAAATGCATGGGAAAATCATACGCGATTTTTAATCAAAAAGGTGGGGTTGGAAAAACCACAACAAATATTAACTTAGGCGCTTTTCTGGCGCGTAAAGGAAAGAAAGTCTTGCTGATAGATATTGACCCACAAGGAAATACTACCAGTGGACTTGGATTGGTAAAAAGAGAATTGGGGGAAACACTGTATGATGCCCTAACTACAGATGATTACGATCTTCATCGGGCAGTATATCATACAGAGACAAAGAATCTGGATATCGTTCCGGCAAGCGTAGATTTGTCCGGGGCGGAAGTTGAATTGATTCAGGTATTCGGAAGAGAAATACTACTTCGCCATGCAATTTCCACTATCAAAGATGAATACGACTACATATTTATTGATTGTCCGCCATCGCTGGGACTTCTGACAATCAATGCGCTGGTTGCTGCGGATGGCGTAATTATTCCAATTCAGTGTGAATTCTACGCACTGGAAGGTGTCAGCCAGTTGATGAAAACCGTGGAACTGGTTCGGCGAGAGATGAATCGAAATCTGCAGATTACCGGTGTCATCCTGAGCATGTTTGATGGCAGAACAAATCTGGGACTTCAGGTAGTTCAGGAGGTAAAAAGATTCTTCGGCAACAAGGTGTTCAAGACCGTGATCCCAAAGAATGTTCGCCTGGCCGAGGCGCCGAGTTACGGACTGTCCATTGCAGATTACGATCCGTCTTCCAGGGGCGCGAAGGCGTATAAGAAGCTGGCAGATGAATTTGAACAGAGAGAGGGGAGATAAGAATGGCATCAAAGAAAACAGGACTTGGAAGAGGATTGGATGCACTCTTTGCTGCATCGGCTCCGGTTCTCGAAGAAGAAAACAATCTGGCTGTTGAACCCACTCCGGTAAAAGAAGAAATCAATGATTCGGACAGAGTGGTTTACATAGATATTAATGAAATCAAACCGAATCCGGATCAGCCGAGAAAACATTTTGACGCTGCACGGCTAGAAGAGTTAGCAAATTCCATTCAGGAAAATGGAGTGATTCAGCCATTGGTGGTTCAGAAAAAGGAAAACTGCTACGAGCTGGTTGCCGGGGAACGGCGTTGGCGAGCTTCAAGATTGGCGGGTCTAAAGAAGGTTCCTTGCCTGATTCGTGAATTTGATGAGAAACAGAACCTTATCGTTGCAATCATCGAAAATATGCAGAGAGAAGATTTGGACCCTATGGAAGAAGCCAACGGAATCCAGCAGATGATTCACAAGTTCGGTTTCACCCAGGAACAAGTATCGGAATCCCTGGGGAAGAGTCGAGCGTACATCGCCAACTCGGTGAGACTTCTGAAACTTCCAGAAGAAATTCAGAAAATGATTCGGAGTGGAAAGATATCCGCTGCCCACGGAAGAACTCTTCTGGGAATCCAGGATCCCCGCAAGCAGCTTATGCTGGCAGAGCGAATTGAAAAGGAAGGACTTTCGGTTCGTACCGTAGAGGAAATCGCGAAGAAGTTAAAGGGCGAACAGAAAGAAGAGAAAAAGAAAGAAAAGAAAGTCAAGAGCGCAGAAATTCTGGCAGTGGAAAGCGACCTGCGAAATGTGATTGGAACGAAGGTTTCCATCGTGCAGGGAAAGAAGAGCGGAAAAATTGAGTTGGAGTACTACAGCATTGACGAGCTGAACCGACTCATCGATTTACTGAAGAGCGTCGAAAAATAATTTTACCGGAAGACAGTAGAAAAGTGACAGAATACTATGGATGAAATGATTGAGACAATGAATGAAAATGAATATCTGGTGGATATCCCTTTGCCGGCCTGCATTGTGACGCCGGATGGATGCATCAAGGCGGCCAATGCGCTGATGAAGGATGTATTTACCTACGAGGGAATCACAGAGCAGAACTTCTTTGCACTAACGGGCGTAAAAAGAAGGGCACTGATTGAGGCGGCCACCGATGAGGAGCGACCGGAAATCGAAATCGAGAGAAATTCCCAGTATTTCGTTCTCCGGACCAACAACGATCCGAAGGAAGATGAGGATATCTACGTGTACTTCATCAATGTGACGGAAAGAGATGCCCTTCGAGAGGAAAGAAAACAGGAGCAGGTATGCATTCTGTATATCAGCATCGACAATTACGATGAGATGATGTCCAGCACCACGGAGGACAGCAAGTTGGCAGTTCCGACGGAGGTGGACCGGATTGTGAGAAAATGGGCGTACCAGTTCGACTCTTCTGTGGAATCCATTGAGGCGGATTCCTACATGATGACCGTATATCGAAGAGATGCGGACAAAATCATCGAGAGCCGCTTTTCCATTCTGGATGATGTGCGGAAAATCGACACGAAGGTAGACTTTCCAGTGAGTCTGAGTATCGGAATGGCCATTGGTCTGAAGTCTCTCAAGAACACTAAGGAACTGGCGGAAGCGGCGCTGGAGCTGGCGCTGGGCCGAGGTGGCGATCAGGCGGTAGTGAAGAATGGAGACCGCACCCACTATTACGGTGGAAAGCTCCAGTCCATGGAGAAGAATAACAAGGGTAAATCCCGAATTATCGCCCATGCACTGAAGCAGCTGATACTGGAAAGTTCCAACGTGATTATCATGGGACACCGTTGGCCGGATATGGATTGCTTTGGATCAGCAATCGGAGCCTATAAGATTTCCCGTTTCTATGAGAGGGACGCCTACATCGTCATCGACAACTATAACGAGGCGCTGCAGACGGTCTATGACCAGGCTGTGGAGACCGAAAACTACAACATTGTTACCAGCAAGAAGGCGCTGGAAAAGATGGATGAGAAGTCTTTGGTGATCGTGGTGGATGCCAATCGACCGAGCATGGTGGAATCCGATGAGATTCTGAATCAGAATGCCCGGGTGGTTGTGGTGGACCATCATCGCCTATCCGAGGACTCCATCTCCAATCCAACCTTGGCGTATATCGAGTCCTATGCATCTTCTGCCAGTGAACTGATGACGGAAATCATTCAGTACACTGCTACAAGAAGAATTGTCAACAAATTCGAAGCGGAGACATTGCTGGCGGGAATCACCGTGGATACCAACAGCTTCTCCAACAAGACCGGCGTTAGAACCTTCGAGGCAGCAGCATGGCTTCGGAAGGCGGGTGCAGACACCACGGAAGTGAAGAGGTTCTTCCAGAGTGAAGCCACCACGTTCCAGTCCAAGGCGGATGCCATTGCCAATGCGGAGTACCTAGACAACGGCGTGGTTATCGCAACCTCTAAGGGATACTCCACAGAAGCTCAGATTATCAACGCCCAGGTAGCAGATTCGCTTCTTTCCGTTAAAGGCGTTCGGGCGGTCATCGCTGTAGGCAAGAACGATATGAACAAGACGGTAATCAGCGCCCGATCGCTGGGAGAGATTAACGTGCAGATGTTGATGGAACGATTTGGCGGCGGAGGCCATCACACCTCAGCAGGGGCTCAGGTAGATGACACGCCGGAAGAGTTCATTGAACAGATAAAGGAAATTTTACCGGAATTCACAGAGGAAGATAAAGAAGAGGAGGAATAGAGATATGTTAGTAATTCTGAAGAAAAATGTAAAAGGCACAGGTAAGGCTGGAGATATTGTAAAAGTAAGTGACGGATTCGCCAACAACCGGTTGATTCCGGCAGGACTGGCTGTTCCGGCTACCAATCAGAATGTGAAGAGCGCGGAGAAGCAGAAGGCGTTCATCGAGAAGAAGAATGCGGAGGAGAGAGCGGCAGCAGAGGCTTCGGCAGCAAAGCTGGAGGCAAAGACCGTGACCATCAAAACCCGAGTAGGGGATAACGGCAAGCTGTTCGGTTCCATTACATCCATGGATATTGCGAACGCTATCCAGGAACAGATTGGCAAGAAAATCGACAAGAAGAAAATCGTTCTGTCGAAGCCGATTAAGGATATGGGAGAGCACACGGTAGAAGTGAAGCTTTATCCGGAAATCAGTGCAACTGTCAAAGTTGTAATCACAGAAGAGTAGAATAAGAGAATATTATGGATGAAGAACGGACACAAGTAACCAGTCCCGTGACCAATCTAGAGCTTCCCCAGGATGTGGAAGCAGAGAAGGCGGTGCTGGGTTCCATGCTTCAGCTGGAAGATGCGGTGATTGATGTGACGGATCGTCTTCGGTGGGAGGACTTCTACCTGAAGGAGCATCAAGAAATCTACAAGGCTTTTCTAGACCTGTACCGGCAGAACATCAAAATCGACTTAAACACCGCCTACTCGAAACTGAAGAGTCGGAAGACCGCGGAGTTCATCGGTGGAATGTCCTACCTGAGCCGTCTGTACGATGGTGCCATTGTGCCTACCAACGCGAAGTTCTACGCGGAGACGGTGCTTTCCAAATCCAACATGCGCCAGCTAATTCGGGAGGCCGATGAGATGCGTTCCCAGGCTTATGATGCGCAAATGCCGGCGGACCAGATTCTGGACCATGCGGAGCAGCGGATTTTCGAAATCGCTCACAAGAGTCAGAAGAGAAACTACACCGACATTAACGAAGTGCTGGTGGAGAACATCAAACACATCCAGGAGCTAGAACAGAACAAGGGACAGCTTCCAGGAATCACCACTGGATTTACGGATCTGGATAAGCTGCTGGGGGGTCTTCACAAGACAGACCTGATTATCCTGGCGGCGCGTCCGGGTATGGGAAAAACCGCCTTTGCACTGAACGTAGCGGGAAATGCGGCCGCAGCAGGGGCTTCGGTCATTATTTTCAGTATGGAAATGTCGGACGAACAGCTGGGTGAACGTATGCTGGCCACGGCGGCTTGCGTAGAGATGGAGAAAATCAAACGGGGCGAACTGACTCCAGATGAATGGATGAGCCTCAGTGAAGCCCAGGACGGATTTGAGAATGTTAAATTAGTAATCGATGATACATCGGACATTTCCGTTCTGGAAATCAAGAATAAGTGTCGGCGCCGGAAGGCGGAAGCCGGCCTGGATTTGATTGTCATCGACTATCTGCAGCTGATGAGCCAGCAGGGATTCAAGTCAGGCGACCGTGTAAATGAAATCAGTGCCATCACCAGACAGATTAAGATTCTGGCGAAGGAGCTGGACTGTGCGGTAATTCTCCTGTCCCAGTTATCTAGAGACATCGAGAAGAGAACGAACCACACGCCACAGCTTTCCGACCTCCGTGAATCCGGCTCCATCGAGCAGGACGCGGACATCGTCATCTTCCTGAAGCGAGACGGGTACTATACCAGTGAAGATGAAGAAGTGGATCTCTCCAGACAGAACAATACCTGTGAGGTGTACGTCTCCAAGCACAGAAGCGGTTCCACTGGCGTGGTGGAACTGGCGTGGATCGGAAAGTACACCAAGTTCGGAAATTTAGAGAGAAACTTACTATAGTATTACATTGTTATCACAAAACGGGAGTAAAATGGCAAAGATAAGTTTTAGAAAAGAAGAAACCAGAAATCCGCTGCTGTTCAGCACCAGCGTAGAGAACATGTTCATCAGTGAGTATCTTCCTATGGCACCGGGGAATTATGTAAAAGTATATCTCTTCGGGCTGATGAATGCCGAGCTGGGAGCCAGTGTGGATATGAATGTGTCTTCCAATGTACTGAACCTGCCTCTGGAGGAAATCGAGAAGGCCTGGGCATACTGGGAAGACAAAGGGGCGATACGTCAGGTCTATGACGTAGAATCCCATTCCTACCGCATCGAGTTTCTGAGTCTTCTGGAAGAACTGTACGGAGGAGCCCGGCGGGATACGAAGCGGGTGGAATCGAAACCTCGCGAGAAGACGGTACCAACGCAGGAAATATCCTCGGATTCTCGTAGAATGCCAACGACTTCCGAAGCACCGAAACGGGCGAAAACCAAAGAGGAAATCGAGGAAGAGGAGCTTGCACGGCTAGAGGAGATGGAAATAAGGGCTCTTTTTACCAGCTTGGAAGAAGCCAGAGGCTCTTCCCTATCCTCTACGGAAATGGATAAGATTCGGGACACTATCCGAATCTACGAAGTCACTCCAGATGTGTACGCTTATGCCATTAAACATTGTACCGAGATGGAGAAATTCGATGTCAAGTACATCAATAAGGTGGCCCTTCGCTGGAAAGAGGCGGGCTGCGAAGACATTATGCAGGTCAAGGAATTGCTGGATAAGGAAAGCAAGCGGTATTCTCAGTACCAGAGAATTTTCAAAGAGATGCGGTACACCCGTCCCATCACCGATGCGGACAAGGAGATGATGGACACCTGGTTTGATACGTGGGAGTTCAAACTCAAGGACGTGCTGGAAGCCTGCAACGAGACCGCGGGACTCCGTTCGGCAGATCTCCGGTACGTGAACAAGGTGCTGGAGAACAAGATGAAGGAAGCCGGTGGAATCAAAGTGAAGACCGGATACAGAGGAAACTCTGGGGACAGCTATCAGCGGACCTCCAATTCCGAGGCGAAGCACAACGTCAGCAAGAAAGTGTTGGGGGCTTACTATGAGTTCATCCGTTCCGAGTCGGAACTGGAATACGAGGAATGCGTGGAGAAGGCAAAGAAGCGCATCCCAGAGATGGGAGACATTCTAGCCCAGGAGAAGCAGCTGGATCAGGCAATCGTAACCTTTGATTTCAGCTCGGAGGGAAAGAAAAGAAGAGAAAGACAGAAAGAGCAGAAGCGGGAACTGCAGGAGCGGAAGAAAGCACTGCTTTTACAGAACGGCTATCCGGAGGATTATTTGGAACGGAAGTACCGCTGCAAGCGATGCAAGGATACCGGAATTACCGATGACGGACAATACTGCACCTGCACCAAGAAGCGGGTGGAAGAGGCATATAGATGGAATTTGAAAAGAAGCAAATAGAGGAAAGAAAAGCGGCAGCGGCTTCACCGGCTCCGGTGCAGAATTCGCCGGAGGAGCAATCGCAGAAAGAGAAAAAGAAAGCGGCGAAGGCTGCCGCCAAAAAAGAAAAAGAACGACAGAAAGCGGAATCCCGGGAAAAGAAAGCCCAGGAAAAGAAGCGTAAGAAGGCGGAGAAGAAAGCGAAAAACGCCGGGAAGATTACCTTGGGGAAAATCATTACCGACGGTGCTGCCGGAGTGATTTTCTTCCACGACCGAGTGCAGGCCAAGGTGGACCGGTTCTTCGGCGCTATGTGGTACAGCATCGTCTACGAGGTCAATGATGTTCGGACCCGTTACAAGCAGAACACGTCCAAGATGCTAAGCGAAATGTTCGGCACCATCGTTGTCATCTGCATGATGCTGCTGGTTTTTGACCACGAAATTTCTTACCAGTATTCCTACAACGGGCGAATTCTGGGATACGTAAATGATCAGGAGCAGGTATACAATATCTTGGATATTGCGGGAAAGAAGCTGTCGGAAATCAACCAGGCAAAGGTTAAATTTTCTGTGGGACAGAACATCACCTTCAAGAAGGTTTCTGCTTCCAACAAGGATATCGATACGGCGGATCAGGCGCTGAACAAGCTGACCTACATGACGGAAATCGACGTGGCCGCCTATGGAATCTACGAAGACGACCGGCTGTGCGCGGTGGTGGAATCTCAGCAGGTAGCGGACAACGTGTTGCAGGACGTGATTCATTTTTACCGGAATCCGGACAGCGGAATGACCGTTAAGAGCATTAAGTTCAAGAACAAGGTGGAAGTGAAGCCGGTGAACGTGATGCTGACCAGCGTCATGAGCCAGAGTGAAGCGGAAGAGATGCTGGAGAAGGGGGGCACCCTGGACATTCAGCACATCGTGATGGAAGACGAAACCGCATCGGATATTCAGAAGAGTTACACAGCATCTGCAGGCGACATTAAGATTCTGAGTACGGACACAGATGAGGATAATCTGATGGAAGATACCCAGGCGGGGGACAACACCTCCAAGACTTCGGTAAAAAAATCAGGCAAATCTTCGGACACTTCCGGAAAGACAACGAAGAAATCGGACAAGAAATCGGATAAAGAGAAAATCGGTTCTAAGGATAGCTCCAAGGATAAGGCGGATAAGAAGAAAGTCGACGAAAACTCTGGAAACAAAAAGGTGGATAGCGCTTCCGGAAGGGACGATGCAAAGGATGACAACAGCACGAACACACGTGCAAATGCAAGTGCGGCTGTTGTAACGGACGAGACTGCTGATTCCACAAATGCAAACGCACCGGAATCCGGTGACCGCATCGAAATTCAGAGAGAAAGCAAGCCGATTACCGTTACCATGACGGAAAGCGGTACCATGTCTGAGGTCATCCAGTACAAGACCATTGAGAAGAAGACGAAGTCCATGTACCGGGGAGACCGAGAAGTGACCCAGAAGGGTGTGAACGGTCGTCAGACCATTACCGGAACACTGGTGTTCGAGAACGGCAAAGAGGTAAAGAGAAATATCAAGAGCCAGGAAGTTCTGAAGAAATCCGTGGACAAGATTGTATTAGTGGGAACCAACGACAAGCCGAAGTGGTATCCAACGGGCAAGTACATCATTCCGGTGAAGAACGAGGTCATTACCTCTTACTTCGGATCCAGATGGGGAAGAATCCACGGCGGACTGGACTTCGGTATGCCGATTGGAACACCAATCTATGCTTCGGATGGCGGTACGGTATCCAGAGCAAGCTACTTTGCAGGCTACGGACTCTGTGTGGAGGTAACTCATAATAACGGAACCTTTACCAGATACGGACACTGCAGCAAGGTGGTGGTCAAAGTCGGTGACAAGGTGGCTCAGGGTGAGAAGATTGCAGAGGTTGGAAATACCGGTAACAGTACGGGACCGCACCTGCACTTCGAGATTCACCCGAAGGGCGGAGAATATGTGGATCCATATCCGTATCTGTACGGAAGCAATAAGGGAAACCAGCTCAACAATGAGTAGTAATGAATGGAGGGGTATTTTCTAGATATGGAAAATAGATCCTATCCGGACGGCACGCAGCCTTCCGTGGAAGAATTGAATCGAACACGGAAGGACCGTGTGGCTGCCCGAAAGAAAGCGAAGAAACAGCAAAAGCGAGACAGAAGAAGAGCTCAGCGAAAGCAGGCCATGGCCTCTGGCAAGAAGAGAAGGCGGAAGGTGAACAAAATCGCCCTTGTTTTTGTTCTGGTTGTGGTAGTGGGCTTTCTGGTGTCGGCTCGCAGAATCATGAATCTCCGTTCCGAGAACGTCAAGCTGAAGAAGCAGAATCAGCAGCTGGAGGAGAAACGAGACGAACTGAAAGACGAGCTGAAGAACGTAAATAGCAGGGAATACATCGAAAAAAGGGCACGAGAGCAGCTTCGGCTGGTCAATCCCGACGAGATTATTTTCGTATTCCCGAATGAATAAGGATTGATATGAATAAGTTATCCATAGAAGAAGCAATTGTAGTAGAAGGCAGAGATGACGAAATCGCTGTGGGAAAAGCCATTGATGCGCTGATAATCAAGACCCATGGATTTGGAATCCGGAAGGAAACCTGGACACTGATTGAGAAAGCATACCGAGAGAAGGGAATCATCGTATTCACCGATCCGGATTTCTCTGGGGAGGAGATTCGGCGGAAGATTACCAGCCGGTTTCCAGATGCGAAACAGGCCTACCTTCCATTGGAAGAGGCCCTTCTGGACGGGGACATCGGTGTGGAGAACGCCACGCCGGAGGCCATTCTGGAAGCCATCCAGAAAGCTCACTCCACCGTGGAAAGAGAAACCGCAGACAAGGTAACCATGGAAGATCTTCTGGAGCTGGGACTAACTGGCGTAGACGGATCCGCGGCGCGGCGAACCAAAGCGGCGGCGGTTCTCGGAATCGGCTACGGAAACAGCAAGACATTTCTGAAGAAAGTCAATGCCTTCGGGATTGACAAGGAGGCGCTTAGATGTGCGCTGAATGATGAGGAGAACATTGAGTAGAAACAAGAAGAAAAGCAGCGGCGGGTTCCATCACTCCAAGAAGCTAGGTCAGAACTTCCTGATTGACCGCGGCGTGGTGGAAGACATTGCCATCGGAAGTCAGGTGGATTCCGATACATTGGTCATTGAAATCGGCCCAGGACAGGGCGTCCTCACGGAGGAGCTGGCGGAATACGCTGGGGCCCTAATTGCGGTGGAACTGGATGACCGCTTGATTCCATATCTCCGCACTCGGTTTGCCCTGAATGACCAGGTGGAAAT
>JBNMGJ010000300.1:0-1300 GCA_050872185.1 Mogibacterium sp. | reverse complement strand
GTGCAGGAAAAGGAAATCCATCCGGCCAGTGGAGTCCGTTCGATTCAAGAAGAGGCGGCGGAAATGTCGACAGAGAAAATATTGGATTTTGCGGACATCTGTGGCCAGGAAAACGCAAAACGCGCCATGCTGATTGCGGTAACGGGACAACATGGAATTCTGATGATGGGAAGTCCAGGATGTGGGAAGACGATGATTGCCAAGAGGGTCCCATCCATACTTCCGCGGTTGACGGACGAACAGGTGGTGGAGACCACTGTAATCTATTCCGTTGCCGGCAAATTGGATTCTAGGAAAGAAGGGATGAAGATTCCACCTTTTCGGATGCCCCATCACTCCATCGGTCGTGCGGGCCTTCTGGGCGGTGGAAACTATCCGGTACCGGGAGAAATCACGATGGCTCACAACGGAGTGCTTTTCCTGGATGAGGTATGCGAATTCCGAAAGGAGACTTTGGAATCCCTTCGAATTCCCATCGAAGAAGGGGTTATTACGCATTTTCGTCAGGGAAACGCCTATCAATTCCCGAGCAAGTTTCAGCTCATCATGGCGGCTAACCCCTGCCCTTGTGGATACCTGGGGGATTCGGAACGGATGTGCACCTGTACCGCCACTCAGATTGCTAACTATCGGAGAAAGCTGAGCGGCCCTCTTCTGGATCGAACGGATATGCTGGTGCAGATGGAAAAAGTGAAATACGAAGAACTGAAGGATAGTACATCAGAAAGATTATCGTCCGAGGAGATGCGCAAAATAGTGGAATCGGCAAGGACGTTTGCGAGAGTGCAGGGACGGAACGTACCGAATGGACTTCTCGCAGATGGCGAAGTGCGAAAACTGGTAATTTCGAAAGAGGCTGCAAACCTTCTGCATGCGGCCTACGGTAGACTGAATCTTTCTCCACGGGTATATATCAAGGTGCAGAAAGTAGCGCGGACAATTGCGGATATTGAAAAATCAGAAATCATTCAGGCGGAACATATGTCGGAGGCGTTAAACTACCGAACGACATGGGCAGACACATATTAGAAGTCTATATCGCTGGGAATATTACGGCAAAATGTACTATTAAAGAAAGGAAAAAGGAGACGAATGGGAGACGACAGACAGATTGTAGACATTCATTCGAAACTATATCCGGAGCAGCTCCGAGAAATTGCAAAACCGCCGAAGAAATTATACTGTAGCGGAAGATTAGAACTGTTATCCAGAAAATGTGTATCTGTGGTGGGCTCTAGAAGATATTCACTATACGGAAAACAGACAGCGCTGATGATTGGTCGGCATCTGGGGCGAACGG
>JBNMGJ010000162.1:0-4278 GCA_050872185.1 Mogibacterium sp. | reverse complement strand
GGAAGGATTTCGCCCATCTCATAGAAATTAAAGGAAAATATGTCCACGGATACATTTCGGATCCTGGTACCACAAGGACCAACCGAAACGGGCAGATTTTCTTCGTCAACGGCCGATACATCCGGAGCGATGTCATCGAGAAGGGACTGATGGATGGGTATGGAGACCGGATTTTCTCTGGACACCCGGTGGCAGTATTGTTTCTCACGGTTCCACCGGAATCCATTGATGTGAACATTCACCCCAACAAGAAGGAAATCAAATTCCTAGAAGCCAAGGAAATCAAGGCGGACATCGTCGCTGCCGTTCAGGCGGTCATCGGCACAGAAGAGGCCGTTCCGGAAGCAGGGCTACAAGCAGCTGCGTTGACAGAGAAGACTTCCGATTTAGACCAAGAAGTGACACCTGTCGAAGCGAAAAGTCAGCAACTTGGTCTGCGGGATTTTCTAAAGAGAAAAGAACATCCTGAAATAACTTTGGAAACGGAACGAAATTCGAAATCCGAAGAGAATTATTCTACTGCACACATACCTGCCACAGAAACAGTGTATGATATAGGGAGTACGGATGCGGATAGAAATACAGAAGATGCAGAAACTCCTGAAGTACAAGAGGATCCGGTGGAATACGGAACGCCTCCGGCTTCTGGGGCTTCCCCAATTTCGATTCAGACACCGAAACATACGCCTTTTGACTTCGATGAACTGCAGGTAAAAGGATATGTCTTCGATGCCTACATCATCACCCAGGTGGGAGACCATCTGTTCATCTTGGATCAGCATGCCGCCCACGAACGAATTCTGTACGAGAAGCTCATTCGTCAGTACAATGAGAGGGCACAGCTTCCCCAGGATATCCTGACACCGATACTGCTGAACGTCTCTGGAGAAATCTACCATGGGGAACGGAAGTGGATGGAGGTGCTGGAACGGACGGGTTACGACATTCGGGATTTCGGCGGAAATACTTTTATCATCAAGGGGATTCCGCCCTATATGACACTGACGGAAGCGGAGCGTTTCGCGAAGGATATTATGGAACAGCAGGAGAACGAAGTGCACCTCCATCAGAACGCACCCGTGGTGGATAAGCTGATAATGCATTCCTGCAAGGCAGCGGTGAAGGCAAACGATGTGCTGTCGGAACGGGAAATTAAAGACCTGTTGGATTCCCTTTCGAAATGCGTAAATCCCTTCAGCTGTCCCCATGGTCGGCCTACATTCATCCGGATGTCCCGGTACGAACTGGAACGTTCATTCAAGAGAAAATAACGTAAGGAAAGAACTATGAATACGAGCAACAAGACTGTCTACATTATTGCGGGCCCTACGGCAGTGGGGAAGAGCGTCATCGCCCATTATCTGGCACGGCGAATTGACGGAGAAATCGTGAATTGTGACTCCATCCAGCTGTACAAGTACCTGGATATCGGAAGTGCAAAGCCCACCGAAGAGGAGATGAAAATCGTGCCGCATCATCTGTATGGGGTCATTGATCCGAAGGAATCCATGACGGTGGCCAAATATCAGAAAATGGCACTAGAGACAATCGATGAGATTCTCTCCCGAGGCAAGACGCCGATTCTATGTGGAGGTACCGGCCTCTACATTAACTCCGTTCTCTACGACATGGATTTCGCGGCTAGTCCGGCAGATGGTGGAAAACGCCGAAAGGAGCTGGAAGAGATGGCCGAGAAGATGGGAAAAGAATACATGTACGAATTCCTTTCCGCCATTGATCCGAAGTCCGCAGAGCGAATTCACCCGAACAATACGAGAAAAGTAATTCGGGCCATTGAAGCCTACGAATTCGGCTCCAATGTGAAGGATTTGAATCGCTGCACGCTGCGAGAGGGATATAATTTCAAACTCTTTGGCATCACCATGGACCGGGAGTGGCTGTATGACCGGATTAACCGGAGAGTCCTTAAGCTGGTGAAAGCCGGACTGCTGGACGAAATCAAGAAGCTTCGAGAAATGGGCTACGATGAGACCGCGCCGGCCCTTAAGGGCATCGGCTACAAGGAATTCTTTGCGTATTACAATGGAGAAATTCCGGAGCTGAAAGACGCGGTAATGACCGTGATGAAGGATACCCGCCACTACGCAAAGCGGCAGCTCACCTGGCTCAAACGCTACGAGGGCATCATCCATTGGATTGAAATCCAGCGAAACGAGTCTGTGGGCACGGTCATCGACGAAATTCTGAGAGCGGAATAGAACGGGATCATCATGAAAGAATACCGAATTCATAACAAAAGCGACAAGCCGGACAACATTGTGGAGCAGGAGAACGATATTTTTCTCGAATGCGAGGAGTTAGAGGAGAAGCTCCCTCGGTTTCTTTGCACCTACTTCATCTATCTCAAGGGCAACGTATTGCCGAGAACCCGGCTGGCCTATCTCCACGACGTGCACTTCTTTTTCCAGTACCTGGTAAAAGAAACTTCCCTGACCGACGGGGATGACCCGAAAGATATAACGCTGGCGGAGCTCAATCAAGTAACGGCCATGGACGTGAATATTTTCATCGACTACTGCCGGAAATACAAGGTGGAGACCGAGAAGGGAACGGTCATCTACGAAAACAACAACAAGACCCTTTCCCGGAAGAAATCATCCATCTCCGTACTGTTCAAGCAGCTGTACCGGGACGGGCTGGTGGAGCAGAACATCACCGACGGCTTCGATCCCATCCGAGTTCCGAAGCCGGGAGAGAAGGAAATCAAAGCCCTTCAGGACGATGAGGTGATGGTGATGCTGGATGCCGTCAGCACCGGCGCCCATCTAACGGACCACGAGCGCATCTACTGGGAGAAGACGAAACTTCGGGACAAGGCCATCCTCATCCTGTTCCTAACCTATGGCCTTCGGCTGTCGGAACTCCAGCAGCTGAACGTATCTTCTTTTAACTTCACTAGAGGAGAGTTCCAGATCTACCGGAAGCGGGGAAAGGAATCCACCATGCCCATCAACCGCTCTGTGGAGATGGTGATGAAGGATTATTTAAACAACGAACGGGAACACATCGTGGTTCAGAACGAGGAAGACGGGGACGCCCTGTTCCTGTCCCTTCAGGGAAAGCGAATGACCCAGCGGGCCATTCGTGAACTGGTAAAAAAATATACATCCATTCCGCTGCACACCGGCCGGAAAGAGGGGTACAGCCCCCACAAGCTGCGGGCCACTGCAGCCACCAGCTTGATTGGCCGAGGAAATTCCATCTACGATGTGCAGGCTCTTCTGGATCACGAACAGGTGACCACCACCCAGCTTTACGCATCCCACAAAATCAACGTAAAGCGGGACCTGGTCAAAGACATGGAATGGGAAATTGAAAGAGAGGAAGAATAGAAAATTGGCAGAGAAGCTATACAAAGAACATTTAATCAGAGATTTCGGAATTCGCCGGGACATCTTGGACTATTTGGACAAGGCCGAAGAGGCCCTCAAGGATTCCTTCGACTTACAGGACGAAATCTGCGCCATCAATCAGCTGAAGGTACTAAAGGCCTTCCAGGATAACCGGATTAACGACACCCATTTCGGATGGAACACGGGATATGGTTACGACGACGCGGGAAGGGAAGCGGTGGAGAAAGTCTACGCCTCCATCTTCCACACAGAGGCGGCCCTGGTTCGCCCCAACATCGTCAACGGCACCCATGCTTTGGCCACCACCCTGTTCGGCATTCTGAAGCCAGGAGAGGAGTTGCTGGAAGTCACCGGAACCCCATATGATACCCTGCAGACCGTAATTGGTAAAAACAAAGAGGGGGATGCCGACTTCACCGGCACCCTCAAAGATTACGGAATTCTGTACCGGGAAGTACCTCTGGGCGAAGATTTGGATGTAGACCTGACCGCCATTGAGGCTGCCATCAGCGATAAAACCAAGGTGGTTGCTATGCAGCGCTCCACCGGATACGACTGGAGACCGGCCATTCCACTGGAAAGCATTCGACGCGTCACAGAAATGGTACATAAGCTTCGTCCGGACATCATTGTTATGGTGGATAATTGTTATGGAGAGTTCGTGGACACTCAGGAACCGACGGATTTCGGAGTGGACGTAATGGCAGGATCCCTGATTAAGAATCCGGGCGGTGGCCTGGCACTCTCCGGCGGCTACATTGTGGGCCGCGAAGATTTAATTGAACGCATTTCGTACCGACTGACCTGTCCGGGCATTGGGGCAGAATGTGGACTTCCTTTTGGCCAGAATCGAGCAGTGCTCAAGGGAATGTTCCTGGCACCAAAGGTGGTGAATGCCGCTGTT
>JBNMGJ010000174.1:0-3957 GCA_050872185.1 Mogibacterium sp. | reverse complement strand
TGGGAATCAGTTTCTTCGGATACGATGATGAAGTACTGCTGACCTCGGAACTGCTGTCCAGTACCAGTACATCCGCCGGGGAAACCATTGTGGACGGTGTAATCTGCACCATCAATCTGAATCAGGATACCATCGAAAGCGGCGAGTGTGGCAAACCCCTCTGCTTCTACAATCCGTTCATGACACAGGAAATCCTAGATGGAATTCTGGAAGAATATCAGGGAATCCGGTACACCGGTGCAGTTGTTCGAACCAGCTGGAAGCCTACCCTGATTCCAGGGGAGTTCGTTCGGCTCATGACCGAAAACGAATACATGAACTACATTGCCATGAACAATGCCCTGGTTAATTCCTCCGGAATGAGTGCAGCGGATATTCTGAATCTCAAGAAGGAAATCAATGCGGTGGGAAAGTCCCTGCTGGTATCCACAGAGACCATCACCTTCGGCGGGGAAGCGGTGGCCGAAATCCGTTCTCATCTCATGACCGAGACGGAGAAAGCCAATGCACCCCTGTCACCAAGTGATGCCAAATTCCGAATTGTGACCGCCGACCTGATCAAGACCAAGGAACTGGTGGCCGAGAAAGCCAGCATCACCGACCTGGAAGCCACCAATGCCAACATCAAGAATCTGCAGGCAGCGGATGCCACCATCTCCGGAAAGGTCACCGCAGTAGAAGGAGACATTGCGAACCTCAAGACCGAGAAAGCCAATGTCACCGACCTGAACGCCACCAATGCCACTATCAAAGACTTACAGGCGGCGGATGCCACCATCTCCGGAAAGGTTACCGCCGCGGAAGCGGATATCAATTCGGTAAAAGCAGATTACGTCAAAGCATCCGAACTCGACACCAAAGTGGCTAACATCGCCAACGCGGAAATCGGAAAAGCCACCATCAAGGACGCACAGATTGAATCCATCAATGGAAACAAAATCATCGACGGTTCCATCGTGGCAGCGGCGCTCAGCCACGAGGTGGTGAAGAATTTCCGAAACAACAACATCTACTATCAGGCGGATGCACCGGAGGGAGAGGACCTGAAAGAAGGCGACCTGTGGTATAAGTCCCTGACCAAGACCAGTGGAGACAGAGCCGGAGTTCTCTTCGTCTACGATGGAAGCGGATGGGTGAACAAGCCCTTCGATTCCGAATCCATTCTGGCCAAAAGCATCACAGCCGCCGAAATCGCCACCGGAACCATCACCAGTTCCCAGTTGGCCGCCCACACCATTACGGCCAACGAGATTGAAGCGGGAACGATTACCGCAAAGGAGATGAACATGGAAAACCTACAGACTAACATTGCACGCGTTGGAGCCTCCGACGGAAAGCACCTGGATATTCTGACCGATGGCATCGAAATCAAGGACGGCACCAAGCAACTGGCGAAGTACGGGGATAGTGTTGTGATTGGAGATGAGAGCAGCGCAAATGTGGTAATCAAAAATGATGAATTTAATGTTATTAATGATGGAAACAAGTTGTTTAGCGTGCGCAAAACGAGCGATGCATGCACAGTATCTGAAATAATAAAAATTCATTACGATAGTGCAAAAGCTGGTT
The DNA here is from genome assembly GCA_050872185.1 of Mogibacterium sp. Lineage (GTDB taxonomy): Bacteria > Bacillota > Clostridia > Peptostreptococcales > Anaerovoracaceae > Mogibacterium_A. Next base: position 2,388 of record JBNMGJ010000174.1, on the reverse strand, counting down.
ATTATGCAGAATCAACTTTCAAATGGGATGGAAAGTATAAACCATGGATGTGGGCGATAAAAAGAAATTCAAATGATGCAACAATCAATGGAAAAGTAGATTTAGACATGCCATATACAGCAACGAAAACAGAATCTGGAAAAGCGCGAATTTCATTTGAAAAGTCAATTTGGGAAAGTGCGCTAAAAAATAATTCATTAAGTCCAAGTCTGGTGGATACGATAGAAATAGAATACGGAACCGTTACTGGTGGAGCAGGTATGACCATTGGAACAAGAGATGAGGGGGCAGAAGAAAAATATCCAGGGGATTGGTCAATGACAATAGGAATGTCAAATATGGCCACAGAGAACAGCATCGCAATTGGAAAAGAAAATAAGGCAGCGTTACAATCCGCTACTATTGGGGAACTCTCAAAATCCTCAAATAGATCCATCGCAATAGGGTGGAAAGCCAAAGCAGAACAAGATAGTTCTGCAGCAATTGGCAGAGGGGTATCAACATGGCAGAGTTCACAACTTGCCATTGGAAACTACAATGCAGAGCCAACAAGCCTTGGTGGAGTTGATTTTGTTGTGGGATGTGGCAACAGTGATACATCCAAAAGAAATGCCGCTATCATAACAAGCGCTGGGGATTTGAGATTGGCGGGAACTGTATACACAGGATGTAATAACGATTCTACAGGCGGAAAATCCATCCATGACTACATCACCGACCTCATCTATCCCGTCGGCTCAATCTACATGAGCGTCAACGGGACAGACCCATCCACCCTGTTCGGGGGCACCTGGGAGCGGATGGAGGACCAATTCTTGTTGGGTGCCAGTGACACCTACCCAGCCGGAGTGCCGGGCGGTTCTCCGGATGCAATAGTGGTATCCCATACCCATACCCAGGCGGGACATAGCCATACACCGAGCAACGGTAATGGATATATGTCCTACACCTCCGGAGCTGCGGAAAGAGTGAAGGTCAGCACGTCCAGTGGAACACGGTATGCTATTGTCGGGAAGAAGAGCGCGACAAGTGCGGATGCATCCGGTCTGAGATATTCAGACGGAACGAGTTCAGTAACTCCAAAAATCAACTCCACCGGAAAAAGCGGCAAGGGTGCGAACATGCCACCGTATTTGGCAGTGTACATCTGGAAAAGAATTTCATAATACGTAAAAATACTTATAGAAACCTCTTGACATACGTATGAATACGTGCTATAATTAATATATCAAATGAAGGAGGTAGAAATTGAAAGTTTCAGAAATGAAGAGGTTGCTAAGAAAGGTGGGTTGTAAAAAGATACGAGAAGGTGGAAATCACGAAGAGTGGAAAAGTCCGATAACAGGAAAAACCTTCCAAGTATCAAGACACAACAGCCAGGAACTAGCGACTGGAACAGAGAAGAAAATTCGGAAACAGGCGGGGCTATAAGCCCCGGCTAATCCGAAAGAAACTTTCAAAATACATATATTCATACATTTCATAAGGAGGAGAAAATGGGAAAGTATTATTATCCGGCAATTTTTGAGAAGGAAGGCGGCAAATTTTTTATTGATTTTCCAGATTTACCGAATTGCACGCAAGCAGAAACGATAGAAGATGGGTTGAGAATGGCTAAGGATTCTTTGGAATTACAACTTTATACGAATGAGGTTGATGGAATCGATATCCCAGCACCCACCGATATTCGGGAACTGGAAGTCCCAGAGAATGGATTCGTTACCTATGTGGAAGCGGACACACTGAACTATCGGAAATTCTACAAGTCCACAAAGGCCGTCAAGAAAACATTATCTATTCCGGAGTGGCTGAACGAAGCCGCAACAAATCGGGATGTTAATTTCTCGGCCGTACTGCAGAAAGCATTGAAAGAAGAAATCGGAATCGACTAATACGACACCAACGACCAAGCCGCCCTCGGGCGGTTTTTTCGTGCATATTTTTACCAGAAGGGAGGTGAGAGGATGAATCAGCCCATTGTGTTCACAGTATCGGACATCCTGCTGCTGGCCGGTGCCATCGTGACGATTTCCGCAGCAATCAAAGTGATTGCGGATGCCGTCAACCATTTCAGGAAACCCAACAAGACCCAGGATGAAAGGATTGATACTTTGGAACGAAAGAGCTTGAAAGACTGGGAGAGACTGAACCGGATTGAAGAAGGAAATGCCATCACCCAGCGAGCCCTCCTGGCACTGCTGGCCCACGGCATCGACGGAAACGACATTGAAGCCATGAAGCGTGCCAAGGCAGAGCTGACGGACTACTTAATCAAAAGATAATTGCTTTTACAGAAGAAAGGAGAAAGAACATGAGTATTGTATTCTGGAAATCAGCAGGAGTGAGAGCACTCAAGACCGCGCTTCAGACCATTCTGGGCGTGTGGAC
>JBNMGJ010000276.1:0-1701 GCA_050872185.1 Mogibacterium sp. | reverse complement strand
TCGGATCCGGGTCTCCGAATTGCCATGGAGAAGATGGGCGAGATGGAAACCGAAGTGGTAGACGATGAATGCCAGAAGAGACTGATGAAGTATCTCTTCGTCATTCCAACCGGTGTTCACCACATGAGCAGCGCGCTTCCAGGAATGGTGGAAACTTCCATGTCCATCGGAATGATTCGTCTGGAAAGCGATACGATGATGACCGGTGCCATGATTCGTTCCTCGGTGGAGAGCCGTCGTGCCAACCTGAAGCAGAGAGCGGAGATGGTGGCCGAAGCATACGGTGGCAGATGTGAATTCTCCGGTGAATACGGTGCGTGGGAATTCAACAATCACTCCGAGCTTCTGGAAATCTGCAAGGATACCTACAAGCTTCACTTCGGCAGAGACCCAGAAGTGGGTGCGGTTCACGCCGGACTGGAGTGCGGAAAGTGGGCAGAAAAGCTGGGTACCATCGATGCCGTATCCATCGGACCGGACATGACCGGTGTTCACTCCCCGAACGAGAAGGTTTCCATTCCTTCCACCGCAAGAACTTGGGAGTACTTGAAGGCAATCTTGGCAGCTTGCAAATAATTAAATCAACTGTAAAAGAAAAAAGTGGCAGTGCCGGAGTTTCCGGGCTGCCACTTTTGTAATGGAAGAAATAGGGATGTTTTCAGTAGACTACAGGTGGATGGTGTGGACGACGGTTTCCAGAAATACTTGCATGGCCTGACTAATGTACCGTCCTTTCTTCCAGTAGAAGTAGATGTTCCGGGTGGTGTTTTCCCCGGCCAGCTTATAATACACCAGATTCGGATCCGGTGTCGCTCGGGAAATCAGCAGTTCCCCGGTGAAGGCGATGCCCAGTCCAGAGCTGGCGACGTTATAGGCGGTGAGCTGCTGGTCCAGTTCCCAGGCAATCCGAGGCTTGAAGCCGTATTCCTGACAGATTAGCCGAGCGCGGTTTCCCGTATCGTTGAAGGAGTGAAGCAGAATGAAGGGCTCTTCATGGAAAAGTGCCAGGTCCACGGCTGGAACATCGGAATGGCGGAAAGAACCGTTTCGGATGGATTCCATGGAAATCTGGAAATCCTGTAGCTTCTTGTTGATGGAAAAGCTCTTCGGAACCACCAGAACCAGATCCTCTTTGCCCACCTGGTGCCGGTCGAAGGTGGTGAGATCCAACTCTTTGTTGTCCAGGATGAAGTCAATCTGAGAATCCCTAAGCATCTTCACCAGTTCTCGGGATTTGGCCTCCGTAAGGGAAATCTGAAGTTCTGGATACTTCGCGGAGAATCCAGCAATCATAGGTGGAAGAACCCAGGAAGAGAAGAAGTTACTTCCACCGAAATGGAGGGAACCGGTGCGAAGCCCTCCGAAGTCGTTGATGTAGGTTTCGAATTCTGTGGTGGCGGACATGATTTGCTGTACCGCCTTGATATATTGTTTCCCGCATTCAGTAAGCTCCAAGGTTTTCGTGCTCCGATCGAAAAGGGGGTATCCCACCTTCTTTTCCACCCTCTTAATGTTGGCACTCAGCGATGGCTGAGAAATGTACAGTTTCGCGGCAGCCTTGGAGAAGCTGCGTTCTTTGTAGACTTCGTATACGTATTCCATTCCCTGAAACATAGAATCCTCCCGATTTGCCCTGATGAATTAGATAATTTATAACATAACTTTAAAACTATATTAAATATAAAAATATAAGTATTTGAT
>JBNMGJ010000273.1:0-1838 GCA_050872185.1 Mogibacterium sp. | reverse complement strand
GTGCAGGACTCCGGCCTGAGGATTTCTTCTTTCTTCGCTGTACATGGCATGATGGATACGGAAACGATTTCCTTTCCGCCGTTTTTCTCCGAATCACTATAGTATTCCTTGGCAACGGCACCGAACATCTGCTGCGGCGACCGGCAAGTGGAAAGATGTTCTGCCAATTCCGGATATCTGGTTTCGCAGAATTTCACCCAAGCTGGGCAGCAGGAGGTGAATATCGGCAGATTCTCGCCAGAGGACAGACGTTCCCGGAATTCTTTGGATTCCTCTATTACAGTCAAATCAGCACCATAGGAAGTGTCATAGACCTCATCAAAGCCCATCTGGTGAAGAGCACCTACCAGTTTGCCCATCACGTTCTCTCCCTTTGGAATTCCAAAGAGGTCTCCCAGAGCGACCCGGACTGCCGGTGCAATCTGCACGATGACTTTTTTATTTTTATCCGCAATTGCCTCCCATACTGCATCCATGTTGGTGTGAATGCTGATGGCTCCTGTCGGACAGACCACTCTGCACTGACCGCAACCAACGCAATCTGTCTCGCCAATTTTCTTGTTAAAAGCAGGAGTTACCAATGCCTCAGTTCCCCGGTAAGCGAAATCAATGGCGTTGATACCCTGAACATTGTCGCACCTCCGAACGCAGTCTCCACAAAGAATGCACTTATTCGGATCCCGAATGATTGCAGGCGAGCTGCTGTCGATCGGCAGTGGTTCTCTGGTGTTCTGGAAGCGAACGTTCTGCACGCCCATACGGTGAGCCAACTCCTGCAGACGGCATTCGCCACTCTTAATACAGGTGGTACAATCTCTACAGTGAGATGCCAGAAGGAGTTCCAGAATCAGCTTTCGGTAAGACATCAGTCTCGGTGTGTTGGTATATATTACCATTCCATCCTTCGGTGGCTCCGAACAAGATGCGAAGGTCTTGCCCCAGTCATTCTCCACCATACATAATCTGCAGGCACCGTAGATGGATAAATCCGAGTGATAGCAAAGTGTCGGTATATCGATACCGGCTTTTCGAATAACAGATAGCACATTCGGTTCATCTGTAAATTCCACACGCCGGCCGTCTATTGTCATGAATCCCATATTCTTTCCTCCCTTATTCCGTATAGATTGCACCAAATGCACAGTTGTCCATGCAGGTGCCACACTTGATGCATTTATCGTTATCGATATGATACGGTGATTTAATCTCGCCGGTGATTGCATTTGCCGGGCAGTTTCTCGCACATTTCGAGCAGCCCTTGCATTTGCTCTCATCAATATGGAATTGTTTCAATTTCGCACAGACATGAGCTCTACATTTCTTGTCCTGGATATGTTCGATGTACTCATCTCGGAATGCCTGAATCGTACTGATAACTGGTTTCGGCGCACTCTTTCCCAGACCGCAAAGAGAGCTGCTTTCAATCATCTGAGCCAGCTCTTCCAGTTCGTCCAAGTCGCTCATCTCTCCGTTGCCGGCAACGATTCGCTCCAGAATTTCAAGCATTCTCTTGGTACCTTCTCTGCATGGAACGCATTTACCGCAGCTCTCACGCTTTGTGAAGTTCATAAAGAATCGAGCGACCTCCACCATGCAAGTGTCTTCGTCCATAACTACCAGACCACCGGAACCAATCATGACACCGATTTTCGTCAAGGAATCGAAATCCATTTTGTTGTCCATCTGTTTCTCAGTCAGACATCCACCAGGAGGTCCACCAATCTGAACCGCCTTGAACTTCTTGTCGTCCTTAATTCCGCCACCGATGTCATAGACAACTTCCCGAAGGGTAATTCCCATCGGTACCTCAATCAGGCCGGTATTCTTGACGTTTCCGG
>JBNMGJ010000116.1:0-5715 GCA_050872185.1 Mogibacterium sp. | reverse complement strand
TCCAACCGACCATCTGCCCGGCAATCTGTGGCAGGTCGCCTGTGAGAACGGTGCCACCTTCCAGACGCGCCACCTAGTCATCGCCACCGGTGGCAAATCCTATCCTTCCACCGGTTCCAACGGGCGCATGTGGGAGATCCTGGCTCGGGATCTGGGGCTCACCATCGTGCCCCCTCGGCCGGCGCTGGCGCCGATCTCCGTGGCGAATTACCCCTATCGGGAGCTATCCGGACTTTCCTTCGAGAAGGCGGAACTTTCCATCACCGCCCCCGGACGCAAGATAAAGCGCATGCAAGGCGGCCTCCTTCTCACCCATCACCAGTTCTCCGGCCCGGCGGCACTGAACATCTCCGCCGAGGCCCAGGTTTCGGATACCCTGCACATCAATTACCTGCCGGAAATTTCTCGGGAGGAACTGACGAATACGATCCATCAAATTCTGAACCGGGTAAAAGGAAACCCCGCCTCGGAAATGGCTTCCCGGCTGGGTCTTCCAAAGCGGTTCTGCCAGGGAATTCTTCTTCGAAGCCAAGGAAAAAATCTCGCTTTGGATTTCATTTCTTCCACCGAGGGCCTGTCTCCGAAGCGAATTGCCGCCCTTCTGCAAGACGAACAATTTCAGGTTTCGGCGGTTCCAGACTGGAACAAGGCCATGGCCACATCCGGCGGCATCGCATTGTCTCAGGTGAATCCTACTACCCTAGAATTCCGGGATTACCCGGGACTCTACGCAGCCGGCGAATCCTTGGACGTTCTGGGAATCACTGGGGGATACAACCTGCAGTTCGCCTTCTCTTCTGCATCGGCAGTGGCAGAGAATCTGGCGGAGCGAATTTCCGGCGCCACCTTCCGTTAACACTGAACTTTATAAATTCCATCTTCAAAACCGCCCTCCCGGGAATTCCTAGGAAGGCGGTCATGCTTTAATTACGCTTATTTGATGGTTTCGACTGCTTTTCTTTCCGCATAGTCAGGGAAATCTTTTCTCTTTTTACATCCACATCCAGCACCCGAACGTCGACGATATCTCCCACTTTCACCACATCCAGCGGATGCTTTACAAAGCGGTCCGCCAGCTGAGATATGTGCACTAGGCCATCCTGATGCACGCCGATGTCCACGAAAGCACCGAAGTCCACGATATTGCGAACGGTACCTTTTAGCTCCATACCCGGCTTTAGATCCTTGATTTCTAACACATCCGACCGCAGAATCGGAGCGGCTGCCTGGGTTCTCGGGTCCCTGCCCGGTTTCTCCAGCTCTTCCAGGATGTCCTTCAAGGTGTATTCACCCACACCCAGTTCCTTCGCCATCTTCTGAACGGCGGCTTCACTGATTCTAGCCGGTTCCGCTGTCGCCTGCTTCGGCTTCTTTTCCTTCGGTTTATTCAGTTCCTTCAAACTGCTCAAGCTGCTGAGACTGCTGAGATTTCCAGAGGCCTTCTTCCCACCGGAATTCTTCGGGGAATCGGCATTCTTTTTACCCGAAAGTGTGAACTTCGGATTGGAAGACAGATTATGAATTCCGCCGCTCTGCAGGTCGGCTTCGGTGTATCCCAGGTTCTTAAGGATGGTCTTGGCCACATCGTAGCTCTCTGGGTGGACGGCCGTGGCATCCAGGGGTTCCTTACCACCAGTGATTCGCAGGAAGCCGGCGCACTGCTGGTAGGCTTTCGGGCCCAGCTTTGGCACCTTGAGAAGATCCCGACGGGTCTGGAACCGGCCATTTCCCTCTCGGTACTTGACGATATTGGTGGCCACGGTTTTGCTGATTCCGGACACGTATTCCAGCAGGGATGGAGACGCGGTGTTCAGGTCCACGCCCACCCGGTTCACGCAGTCTTCCACCACGGCGGTAAGGGCTTCGCCTAATTTCTTCTGGTTCATATCGTGCTGATACTGACCTACGCCGATGGATTTCGGGTCGATTTTGACCAGCTCAGACAGAGGATCCTGCAGGCGACGGGCGATGGAGGCGGAGCTTCGCTCTCCTACATCCAGGTCTGGGTATTCCTCCGTAGCCAGCTTGCTGGCAGAGTACACCGAGGCGCCAGCCTCATTGACGATGACGTACTGCAGCTTCTTTCCACCTGCAGCTGCGTATTCCTTGATGAATTCCGCAATAATCTGCTCCGATTCCCGGGAGGCGGTTCCGTTCCCCACGGAAATCACGTCGATGTCGTATTTCTTGACCAGCTTTGCCAGCACAGCTTTGGCCTCCCGCACCTTGTTCTGAGGCGCCGTCGGGAAAATCACCGTGGTGTCCAGAATCTTCCCTGTCGGGTCGCATACCGCCAGCTTACAGCCGGTTCGGAAGGCCGGGTCCCAGCCCAGCACCGTCTTTCCCGTTAGCGGTGGCTGCATGAGAAGCTGCTCCAGGTTGCTGCCGAAGATTTTGATGGCCCCTTCCTGGGCCTTCTCCGTCATCTCGTTCCGAAGCTCCGTCTCGATGGATGGTGCAATCAACCGCTTATAGGAATCCTCCAAAGCCGGATTCAAATATTCTCCGGTTCCCACCTTCTTCTCCAGATAGCCCACACAAGCTTCTTCCGGGGCTTCGATGTGGACGGAAAGCATCTTCTCCTTCTCCCCTCGGTTCATGGCCAGAATCCGGTGTCCCGGAATTTCTTTTACCCCTTCCTGGTAATCGCTGTAGTTGGCATATACTGGGTTGTCCGCACCGTCTTTGGTGGCGGTGGAAATCATCTTTCCCTGATTCCAGGTCCGCTTCCGGATTTCGGTCCGGTACTCTGCATTATCCGACACGTCTCCGGCGATGATATCCTGGGCATACTGAATCGCCGACTCAGCGGAGTCCACACCTTTCTCTTCACTGATGTATTTCGACGCTTCCGCTTTCACTTCCTGGGCGGATGGACGCTTTAGAATGAACTGCGCCAGACCACTGACCCCCTTCTCCACCGCAATGGTGGCACGGGTCCGCCGCTTCGGCTTATACGGACGATACAGATCCTCCACCGCTACAGCGGTTTCCGCTGCCTCAATCTGCTTCCGAAGTTCCGGCGTCATCTTCTCCTGTTCCTCAATGGAAGCGATCACCGTAGCCTTCCGGTCTTCCAGGTTCCGAAGGTATTTGAGTCGCTCATCGAACGCTCGCAGAATCTCATCGTTCATTCCTCCGGTTACATCCTTCCGGTATCTGGAAATGAATGGAATGGTGTTGCCCTCATCAATCAGCTGGATGACCGCATCGGTCTGTGCCGGGCGGATACCCAGTTCTTGTGTAATCTTCTTTCTAATATCCATGTTGTCTCTTGTCTTTTCCTTTTACTAAAAAAATCTGCATACGCCGAAGGTGTCCGGCCGCTGCAGCGTGTAAAAAACGTGCTTTTTTATAATAACACATCCGAGAAGGATTTGTTTCCTACAAAATTGATTTGACGGGCACCCCCCTCTCTGGTATATAATAGACAGAAAATGTTTGATTTATATTTGAGGAGGTTCTATGAAACGAGTCCCAATGGACCAGGAAAAGAAGACGATTCGGCTTTCCACATGGCTGGGGGTTATCGTTGCGTTGTTCGAAGTGGGTATGTTCATCATCAGTGGGTCCCAGGCCATTCTGATTGATGGCGTCTACGATTCCATGGATGTGATTATTCTGGTAATCTACCAGCTTCTGCTGCCGCTGATCTACAAGCCAATCAGCGAGCGAATTCCATACGGCTTCGCCCAGATTGAGACGCTGTTCATCCTGATTAAGGGATCCATCCTGATTATCGTCACCTCCCTGATTATCTATAATGATATTGTCATTATCTTGGAGGGTGGTACTTCTATCGACACGAAGCAGGTGCTGATTTTCGAAGCATTCTTGACGCTGTTCTGCGTCTTCGGATACTTCGTGGTTCGACGGCTGGGGCGGAAGCTCAAAACCCCGATGATTAAGGTAGAACTCATCACCTGGAAAATCGACGTATTCTTGAGTCTGGGTGCTTTCTTGGCGTTCTTTATGGAGATTCCATTTCTCCACTTCCACGTGCTGGAGTGGCTGGTTCCCTACATCGATCCGCTGGTGTCTTGCGTCATTGCAGCCTTGATGCTGCCGGAGCCGACAAGGGCGTTCGTCAAAGCCATCCGTGGACTGGTTCTGATGGCCCCTTCGGAAGAGAAGCTGGAGCGAATCCGCACCATCTGTCACGAAACCCTGTCCGACTATCCTTATGAAATCGACTTCATCGACGCGGTCCGTACCGGCCGGAAGATGTGGATTTCCCTGTACTTCACCACGGAAGGCAACATGATTAAGGTACCGCAGCTGAAGAAGGCCACCGAGGATTTGAAGGCGGCCATCTCCACCATCTACTTCGACCCTTATGTGGAACTGATTCCAGAGATTCATCCGGATCCACCGGAAAAAGCGGAGGAAACGGAGAAACCGTCGGAAGTGATGGATTCGGAATAGGCGGTAGGATAGATCAGACAATATCGAAAAGGCATAGAAAAAGCGACCTGCCAAGTGTGGCAGGTCGTTTGTGTATTATAGTTTTCCGATATGTCCACCGCTTTCTAGTTTTCCAATGAGGTAGAGGAATGCGATTGCCGGGATTCTGAGAATCGGAACCTTAGTCTCGTGCTTTGATATTCCGAAATCCTCTAATTTCTTCGTAATCAGGAATGCATGGGTAATATTTGTTTTCTCGTCATTGCACAGTTCAACAATGGCATCGCTCCCTGGAATGTGGGAATTGTTGCTGTATTTGACTTCGCATGGATTTTTTCCCGTGGTAATTCGACCACCACATCTTCCCGAAGCATTCGCTGCGCGTACCCATCATCATCCGACAAAACAAGTTCCGGGAAGCCTCCAATCATCAAATAACGATTGAAATGAGCTTCCAATGGCGCGAAACGACTCATTAAATCTCCTAGTTCTGCACTGTTCATCTCCACAAGACTCGTCAATCTCAAATTGTCCGGCAGAATCGGTTCTTCCAACTGAAGGAGCTGACAATATTCATAGAAGGACAAAATAGGAATTCTCAAGATATTCCATCTTCCAGTACCGCTATCTGTTGTCCCTCTTTCCAGTATTGGACTGGCGGACCCTGTCGCTGTCAACCGAACATCCTTTCTACTATCGTAGATAACCTTCATCCATAGTTCCCAATTATCCGTATATTGAATTTCATCAAAGAATACATATCTTATTCCGTCAATAGGATACAGAGACTCGTACCCCTTCATCCATCAGGTGTTCCATCATCTGATACATAATAGGTGTCTTTCCAACTCGTCTTGCTCCGGATAAGATGGCAAATCGCCGGATTGATTCATGCTGAATCATTTTCAAAGCATCGTAATAAGCAAGCCGTTTCTGCGGTTTGCTTTCCTGCTGGATGAAAGATGGATGTGACCGTCATGTGATATGTTGGCGGCAAAATCCCTGGAACGCCGGGAAATGGATGGCGGGGCGCCAACTTTTTTTACCGGAAAAGGCGATGGATGAGCATCAAATGTGAAAACATGGCGGAACGCGTCCCGGAATTCCTGGGATTCAGCCACGGTAACGTGGTTAGGATTTGTAAAAGCAGGAATTTGTTGGCGGAAGGCAGCCGGGGAAAGCCGAAATTGCGTTCGTCCGCCGCCGTGTTTTCATGCCACCGTCACATTGAGCTCCCAGCATGGACAGTCACCTATCGCTTAGCCAACCCGTACCATCTGCAGTTGGCGAAAATCTGAGGAAGCAGGGACG
>JBNMGJ010000018.1:0-16000 GCA_050872185.1 Mogibacterium sp. | reverse complement strand
TGGAGAGGTGTCCGAGTGGTTTAAGGAGCTGGTCTTGAAAACCAGTGATTCCGAAAGGGACCGTGGGTTCGAATCCCACCCTCTCCGCCACACCAATTAGACCTTTTGTAATCTGGAGAAGTACTCAAGAGGCTGAAGAGGACGGTTTGCTAAACCGTTAGGGTTCGCATTAGGGCCGCATGGGTTCGAATCCCATCTTCTCCGCCATTTGCAGGGGTATAGCTCAGCTGGTAGAGCAGTGGTCTCCAAAACCACGTGCCGTGGGTTCGATTCCTACTGCCCCTGCCAAATAAATTTCATATCGGGGTGTAGCGCAGTTTGGTAGCGCAACTGGTTTGGGACCAGTGGGCCGCGGGTTCAAATCCTGCCACCCCGACCATTTCAAACAATTTGGGCCATTAGCTCAGTTGGTCAGAGCGTCCGGCTCATAACCGGCAGGTCCCGGGTTCAAGTCCCTGATGGCCCACCATTACAAACAAATATGATTTGCCCAGATAGCTCAGTTGGTAGAGCAGCAGACTGAAAATCTGCGTGTCCTTGGTTCAATTCCGAGTCTGGGCACCACGAGACGGTATGATTTCATACCGTCTTTTTTTTATCGAAAATTATTCTGATATAGGAATAATCTATAGAGCACTCTGGAATTCGCAGGGTTCGCAATTTGTCATTTCCAAGGCTAAATGTTAAAATTCAAAACTGGACGAATGTGTTCTTTAATTAAGGAGGAATAAAATGAATAACGAAAATAATGCAAATACGGAGACAATCACTCCGGCAAAAAAGAAGCATACGGGGAAGATTGCACTGCTGATTATAATCATTCTGTGTTTTATCGTCTACTTTGCCGTTCCATCCGTACATACCTGGATTAACAATGTGGTGGCTATGTTCAAATCTGGGGACTTTGACCAGATGAGAACCTTTATTGGTAAGTACGGAAAGTGGGCTATGTTGGTATCCGCATTCCTGATGATTTTCCAGTCCATCGCCGCACCACTGCCGGCATTCTTTATCACGCTGACCAACGCGAACTTGTTCGGATGGTGGCAGGGATGCATCCTGTCCTGGGTTTCCTCTATGGCAGGCGCTGCAATGTGCTTCTATATCGCACGAATCCTCGGAAGAGACATTGTGGAGAAAATTTGCACGAAGGGGTCCCTGCTTTCCATCGAGAAGTTCTTCGACAAATATGGAAATAAGTGCATCCTGATTGCGAGATTGCTTCCGTTCATTTCATTTGATATCGTTAGTTATGCGGCAGGACTTACCGCCATGGATTTCTGGGGATTCTTCGTGGCAACGGGAATCGGACAGCTTCCAGCTTGCATCGTATATTCCTACGTGGGCGGAATGCTTACGGGGGGTGCGCAGAAGCTCTTCATCGGACTGCTGTGCCTGTTCGCACTGGCCATCTTGATCACTTTGATTCGCCAGATTTGGGTGGCAAAGAATAAGGATACGAACAAATCGGATAACAATACAGCTGCATAAGAGAAAACAGAAAATGGATAAGGGGGAGTCTTTCGGGGCTCCTCCTTTTGACATAATTATTCAAAAAAATATAATCACAGGCAGTGAATTATTAATAAAATCTATAACACGGACGGAGAAAGTGAGCGTTTTGCAATTTGTTTTTAGCAAGGGAGTCTTCTATAATTAACTATACATGGGTATAATAACGTACTTCATGAAATGGGGGGAACCTCATACAACGTTGATCGTGATGAGAAGGAGGATTGAACATGAAGCGTTCAAAGAAATTGTTCGCAGTCGTGATGACACTGTGCCTCGCACTGTCCATGGCTGTGGCATCGGTTTCCGTAAATGCGGCAACCAAGAAGCCGAAGAAGATCTACCTGACAACCACATCTTCTACTGTGGATATCAAGGGTAAGGTCAAGGTGTCGGTAAAGAAAGTATCGCCGAAGAAGGCAAGCAAGTCGGTGAAGTGGAAGTCCAGCAACAAGAAGGTTGCTACTGTAAGCAGCTCCGGCTATGTAACCGGTAAGAAGAAGGGTACTGTAAAGATTACAGCAACGTCCAAGAAGAGCAAGAAGGTTAAGAAGACCATTAAGATTACCGTTAAGGATCTGAAGGCTAAGTCTGTAACTATGAGTAAGACTTCTGCAATTCTTTTCCCGAAAGAAAAGACTGCACTGAAGGCAACCGTTAAGGGTCAGGCTGGATTCTACAATCAGGGCGTAACCTGGAAGTCTTCCAACACTTCTGTTGCAACTGTAGACTCGAAGGGTAACGTTGTTGCAAAGAAGGCAGGCAAGGCAACCATCACTGCAACCGAGAAGGGTGGCAGCAAGAAGGCTACTTGTGCAGTAACAGTTTCCGGTATCAAGGTAGACAAGGAAAATAAATCTGTTTCCGTAACTGCAACCGTTTACAATGCATCTGAAAAGAGCATGCACTACGTTGTATACAAGAACGGTAAGGTAGCAGCGTCCTCTTATTTCGTAACAGATGCAACCCCAGCTGAGTTCAATGCTGCTCTAAGCAGAATTTCTGCAAAGGCTTGGAACACTAATTCGAACTTCAAGACAGATGCAAATGTTGCACAGGCTGGAAATAAGACTATCGATGAACTGGCACAGTCCGGTGTTGGTAATAAGAACTACACCAAGATGGATATCACCATCAAGAATGGAGATCAGGACATCAAGATGGTTGATACTCTGGATGGTGCGAAGGATAACGATAACTTCAGCATGATTTATTCCAACGTTGCTAATAACTATAACGCTGGATCTGGATGCCTGACATGCAACACTTCCTGCTACGCAGGTGTTGTAACCAATGAGTTCAAGACATGGGCAGAGCCGTTCGTTCCAAAGAACATGCCGGCAAAGGGTACTACAGTAACCATCACCTACACTGCACAGACAGATAATTACATCTCTCCAAAGCAGCTGAAGGATAACGCATCTGACTACGTAATCCTGGATGCAAGAAAAGCGGCAGATTATGCAGAAGGTCATATTGCAGGTGCCGTATCCGCAGATGTAGACGGAGCTGTTTCTGGAAGTGATAAGGCGGCAGCTTCTGCTAATGTGAAAGCAGTTGTCGACAAATATGGTAAGAACAAGAAATATGCAATAATTTGTTACTCTGGCAACAGATATGCTTCTATTGCATCTTCTGAACTGAGAAGCCTGGGTGTAAGCAATGACAATATCTTTACACTGGGTGGAGATAAGGCTAGAAAATCCTCTGTCGGCGGAATGAAGGCATGGAAGGCAGCTGGATACGAAGTAGTTGCTTATAACTATACAGATGTAGCAGGCGTGAAGACAGCACTTTCTGATTCAAATTCTGTTGTGTTAGATGCAAGAAAGGCTGCAGATTACGAGGATGCGCACATTGAAGGTGCAGTATCTGCAGATATGGATGGCTATGTATCCGGAACTATTACACAGGATCAGTCTGATAAGAATATCAAAGATGCTGTTGACAAGAACGGCACAGATAAGAAGTACTATATCATTTGTTATTCTGGTAACAGATATGCAAAGGCTGCTACCGAAGTTCTTGTAGAAAATGGTGTGAAGGCTTCTAATATTTCCATCTTAACTGGTGGCATGGGTGCATGGAGAAGTGCTGGCGAAGCACTGGATCACTACAACTATACCAATGCAGACGATGTTAAGAGCAAAATCGGTAACAAGGATTACGTAATCCTAGATGCGAGAAAAGCAGAAGCTTATAAGGCTGGTCACATCGAAGGTGCAGTATCCGCAGACGTGGATGGAATTGTTTCTGGTAGCAACGCATCTGTCGCCGCAGCTAATGTGAAGTCTGTAGTAGACAAGTATGGCAAAGATAAGACTTACATCGTAATCTGCTACTCTGGCAACAGATATGCAAAGGTGGCTACTGGTCTGCTGATGAACAATGGTGTTCAGAACAGCAAGATTCTGACCCTGGGCGGAGACGATAACAAAGTTTCCTCTGCTGGCGGAATGAAGGCTTGGGATGCAAAGGGTTACGCTAAAGTAACTGAATAATATTTGCTGTTTAAACAGATTATTAGGATTATTCCACGGGAAGCACGCTTAAATGCGTGCTTCCTTTTTTATAGAAAATCCTAATACAGACCATCAAAAATATCCCATCTTTTCAATTTCTATACCGCGGTTCTTCCCGATATATTAATAAGAGTATGACAGTCAGAAATATGACGGAAGAAGAATAGGAGAAGTAAGGAATGGTTGGAAACACAAGAAAAGGTGGAATGCGCAGGGGGATTCTGCTGCTGTTGGTACTGATGCTAGCCGTAACACCCGTATCCGCGAAAAGCAAAAAGCCGAAGAAGATATACCTTCAGGCCACTGCCACCACAGTGGACATCGGAGGCAGAATTAAGGTATCGGTGAGGAAGGTGTCGCCGAAGAAGGCTAGCAAATCGGTGAAGTGGAAATCCAGTAACAAGAAGGTGGCCACCGTCAGCAAGGCCGGTTACGTCACCGGAAAGAAGAAAGGTACGGTGACTATCACCGCCACCTCCACGAAGAATCGAAGGGTTCATAAGAAAATCCGAATTAAGGTGGCGGATTTGAAGGCCACCTCGGTAAAAGTAAGCAAGTTTTCCATCAAACTTGCCCGGCAGGAGCAGACGACTCTCAAGGCTACCGTGAAGGGAAAGACTGGTTTCAACAACCAAGGCGTCATCTGGAAAACCGCGAACAATTCTGTCGCCAAGGTGGACTCGAAGGGAAATGTAACCGGCATCGGAAACGGTGAAACCACCATTACGGCAACAGAAAAGGGCGGTGGGAAGAGGGCCAGCTGCAAAGTGAGCGTATTCCAGACCACAACGCCAAAGGATGTGTGGAACAACCTGAAGACGGGGAAATATGTCATCTTGGATCTTCGCCTGACTGCAGGCACCAATGATGAAGTGGGCTTCGATGAGGGTCATCTTCCCACGTCGGTGGGATGCAGTGTAGCGAAGGATTTTGCCGACGAGAATTCCATCGAACCCAAATCCGGAGAAGAGAATGTGGGGAATGCGGTTTCCAAGTATGGAACCAATCGGAACTATCTCCTGATTGGAGATGGGGGACGCTATGAGATGCGCGGAATAGAACTTCTTAAGAAGAATGGCGTAGATTCATCCAGGATTTACATTCTTTCGGACAACGGAAAGATGACGGGACACCTAGGTCTCACTGCCTGGGAGAAAGGCTATCCAGATTATATTGTGAAATCCTTTCAAACGAGTACCTGGTCCTTCAAAGACACCATTACAGAGCAGCAGCTTCAGAAGGACATGGCTGGAAAGCAGCTGTACACCATCATCGATGCAAGGGCCAAGGAGCAATACGATTTCGCCCATGCACCTGGGGCATGGAATGCGCCTTGCCGGGCAGGAGACGACAAGGAAAATCCGAAGAGCAGCATCCTAAGTAGAGAGGAACGCAAAGATAATTTCCAGGAAGTGGTGAAGGAGAACCCAGATGCCATCTTTGTGGTGATGTGCTACAGCGGAACCCGGTATTCCAATAACGCCAAGGAAACCCTGGTGCAGGACTACAATATTCCAGCGGAGAAAATCATCATCCAGCAAGGTGGCATGGGAAGTTGGACCGGACCGGTGATGTCGCAGCCGAAGGTGGATAAGGAGACAAAGCAGGTAACGGTGGCGGCTGTAAAGAATCCGGACCTGGATTCCGACCCAGTAAAGAAAATGTCCCATTATCTGACCCAGATAACCAGTAGCCACAGAAAGGATTCCGTTCTGGAGACTAATGTAATGTCCCCACAGCTGGCCAAGGCACTGGAAGAAGTTGGTGCGAAGAATTCCCTGGAAATTTCGGTAAAATGGGATGATTTCACGAAGAAGGGATCCGGCACAATTTCGGATACGTTAGAAGAATTCACGGTGGCAGGAGAAAGTGCCGAGTTCAACAGGGCCTCCGAACCGAATACGGAGAGAGGCTGTCTGGTCAGCCTTTCCGGATGCAGGGATGGACTCCTTCAGCCAGCAAGTTGCTCTGTTGGCGACGCGAAGTATGCGGTAAAGAAAGGGGCGCTGCCGACATCGGAGCATGAACCGACTCAGCCGAGCAACCCGGAAGAGAAGAACGTGGTATATGTCACCTTTACTGTAAAATAGAATTCATAGGGCCGGAGTCGTCCGGCTGGAGAGGGCTGTCGCAATGTGAACCGCTCCCTCCTAAGTGACAAGTTTTCATTATTTCACTTGTCTACTTAGAAGGGAGCATATCAATGCGACAGCCTCTTTTGCACAAAAATATTTAACTTTACAGATAAACATGGTAAAATTATCTGATTAAAGGTTAAAAGGAGACGAATATGGCACAGCTGTATTATCGATATAGTGCGATGAATGCGGGAAAGTCCCTGGAGATTATCAAGGTGGCCAACAACTACGAGGAGCGAGGGAAGCACGTCATGTGCCTCGTTCCGGAAGTGGACGACCGAGGGGAGAAGGGAATGATTACCTCCCGAGTGGGGCTCAAAAGGCCGGCATTCGTCGTGGATGATGACACGAATATTATGAATCTTTTCATCGAGAAGAACATGCAGAAACCCATTGATTGCGTTCTGATTGATGAATGTCAGTTCCTTCGAAAGCACCACGTGCAGGAATTGGCGGAGATTGTAGACAGTTTCGACGTGCCGGTGATGGCATACGGGCTGAAGAACGATTTCAAGAACGAGTTGTTCGAGGGATCCTATTACTTCCTGGTCTACGCGGACAAGATTGAGGAAATCAAGACCATCTGTTGGTGTGGCCGTAAAGCCACTATGGTGGCCAGAATTCAAGATGGAAAGATTATTAAGCACGGAAGCCAGATTGTCATCGGTGGAGACGACATGTACGTGTCCCTTTGTCGGAAACACTACAATGACGGGAGACTGGATGATTTCGACTGATGATGGAATAATGAGGAATCGGAGATGAATTTGGCAGCAGAGAGAAGAGAAAACAGAATATCCATCCGAATCATCCTCGTAAGTATGTTCATCCTGCTCCTTTGGATGGCGGGAACGGTACCTTCCCATGCAGCGGCGAAGGCCGTTCCGGGAACCGCCACAGGACAGATTCATGCGAAGCACGGCACGGTACTTCGGGCCAAAGCCAGCACCTCTTCGAAGAAGGTCAAGAAGCTCAAGGATAATGCGAAAATCACCGTGTATTACGAGGTTTTCACCAGTAAGCACAGCACTGCTTCCAGATATCGCTGGTACTACGTGAAGGCGGGATCCAAGAAGGGCTACGTTCTGACCCGCAGGGTGGACGGCATCCACTACAAGGCGGTGCTGGGGCGGGCATCCCGGAAAGTGTCTTACCGAGTGGGACCCAGGACAACGATGAAGTCCAAAGGGAGCCTGACCAAGGGCAAAGTCGTGTTGGTTCGCCTGCGCGCCAGGTACCGCGGCTCCAGTCAGTGGTGGGACAAGATCCGAATCGGTGGGAAATACCGATACATTCTGTCCGCACGGATGGACCGAGTTTCCTCTTCGAATTTCGAGGCTTATCTCAGTGCCGAAGGTTTTCCGGAAGCCTATAAGAAGAAGCTTCGGATTCTCCACAACGAGCATCCGAACTGGGTGTTCAAAGGGAAGCAGACGAATCTGACTTTCGATACAGTGCTTTCTCGGGAAACCCGGGATAAGGTATCCCTGATTTACAAGAGTTATCCGAAATCTTATCGGGATAAGAGCAGCAAGAGTTACAAGAACGGAAAGTACATCGCGAAGGAAGGATCCAGCTGGTACAACGCCAGCAAGAAGGTGGTGGCCCACTACCAGGATCCGCGAAATTTCCTGAACGACAAGAGCATCTACATGTTCCTGTCTCTCAGCTACCATTCCTATCAGAAGGATGCTACGGTAAAAAAAGTTCTGGATGGAACCGAGCTTCCGAAGCACGGCTTTAGCAGTTCGCTCTTCACCGGTGCAGGAAAGAAGTACGGGGTCAGCCCGATATTCCTGGCATCTCGTGCCAGACAGGAGACCGGCGGTGGAAGCATTGCCATCAAAGGATATAAGATTAAGGGAAAGACGGTGTACAACCCATACAACATCGGGGCTACCTCTGGGTCCAATCCGGTGGTAAAGGGTCTTCAGTACGCTTATTCGAAGGGATGGACGACTCGGAAGAAAGCCGTATACGGCGGCGCCCAGGTAATCAGCGGAAGCTATATCGGAAAGAATCAGAACACGATATACTACCAGCGTTTCAATGTGAAAAACGGTTGGCTCATGGCGGGGACGCACCAGTACATGACCAACATCACCGCACCTTACACGGAATCTCTGTCCATGCAGAAGGCCTATCAGGCCTACGGAATTTCGGAGGAGAAACTGGTATTCGAGATTCCGATTTACCGGTCGATGCCTTCCTCCACGAAGCTTCCATAGCGAAGCATTTGCGGTGAATTCGTAATTAATCAGAAGCGAGAACAAAGAAGTCTCCACCACAATTCATGCGGTGGAGACTTCTTTTCGTCAGATACAATATTAGCGGGCGCTGTCCGGATTGTACCGGGCGCCTTGGCAGGTGTTTCGTTCTTTTAACCGGCGATTAATGGTATTCAGAATGGTGCGTTTTCGGTAGCTCCATTCTGGAGCCACCAGAAGACCACGCTGGGTGTCCGCCGTCAAGCGGTGAATGGTAACATCCGGCGGGATAATCTCCAGCAGATCCACCACCAGTTCGCAGTATTCCTCAATGGAATGGAAGGGAACGTAGTCTGGCATCATGTCGTAGAGCCGAGATCCTCGGACCACATTGAGCATGTGAATCTTCATTCCGAAGGGATGAATTTTGGCCACATAAGAAACAGTTTCAAACATGTCCTGGCGGCTTTCCCCGGGAAGTCCTAGGATTACGTGGAGCACTGTTCGGATGCCTCGGGCTTTGAGAGCGGACATGGCCTTCTCGAACACCTTTATGGAGTAACCGATTCCCATCATTTCGGAGGTCTTCGGGTGGATGGTCTGAAGCCCCAGCTCCACCCAGAGGAAATGATTCCGGTGGATTTCCTCCAGCAAATCCAGGACGTCCTCACCCAGACAGTCCGGCCGGGTGGCGATGGCGATTCCGTCAATGCGGGAATCTTCCAGTGCATCGTAATATAGCTTTCGCAGGTAGGAAACCGGTGCGTAGGTGTTGGTGTGGTTCTGGAAATAAGCGATGTGCTTTGCCTCCGGCCATTTGTCACTTAACAGGGAAATCTGGTCGGAAATAGACGATGCAAATTCTCCAGAACCGGAGGAGGAACAGAATGCACATCCGCCGGTGCCTACGGTGCCGTCCCGGTTAGGACAGGTGAAGCCCCCGTCCAGGGACAGCTTGATGGTCTTGGTGCCGAAGGTTTTCTTCAAGTAATCGCTAATAGAATAATATCGTTCTCCGCCTTGCATGTTTTCTCCAAAAATATTGCTCACAAATTGTCATCATGGTATAATATTCAGTATTATTTGAAAGTGAGACTGATTCATGCAAGAAGAGAAACCAAAGCTTCTTCTCCTCACATGTTGCGGCCCCTGTGCCACAGCCTGTGTCGAACGTACGGCATTCGATTACGATGTGACCGTGTTCTATTATAATCCAAATATCACGGATTCGAAAGAGTATTATCTTCGAAAAGAGAACCTGGAGAAATTCCTCCGGCTCTTCAACGAAGAGTATCAGGATCGAACCTTTGTGCGCTACTTGGAAGGAAAATACGAACCGGAGAAATATCTGGAAAGAACTGCCACGCTGAAGGATGAGCCGGAAGGAGGCCGAAGATGTGTCGAGTGTTTTCGCATGCGATACGAAGAGGCTGCCAGGGTGGCGAAGGAAATGGATGTAGACTACTGGACGTCCACCATGTCGGTAAGCCCTCACAAGAACTTCCGTCTATTGACGGAAACAGGGGAGATGCTTGCGAGGGAGACAGGAACCACCTATCTTCCGATTGATTTTAAGAAGAAGAACGGATTCGGACGCAGCGTCGAACTTTCAAAGAAGTATGATCTGTACCGGCAGAAATTCTGTGGGTGCGATTATGCAAGGTATGCTAACGCAAAAGGGGAAAAGAGATAAGGAGAAAGAGAAATGAGTAGCGTAATCATTCCAGAAGGCTATGAGCCGAAGCTAGACCTCAATGAGACACAGCGTGCGATCAAGAAGATTAAGGATTACTTCCAGCAGGAACTGGCATACGGACTGCAGCTCCGCCGTGTCAGCGCACCGCTTTTCGTGTTCCCGGAAACCGGTTACAACGACACACTGAACGGTGTAGAGCGCCGGGTGGAATTCAGCATCAAGGACATGGATGAGCGCAAGGTGGAAGTCGTGCAGTCTCTGGCCAAGTGGAAGAGAATGGCACTGTACAAGTACGGCATTCAGCCGGGACATGGAATCTACACAGATATGAACGCTATCCGCAGAGACGAGGATCTGGACAACCTGCATTCCGTCTATGTGGACCAGTGGGATTGGGAGAAGGTAATCACCAGAGAGCAGAGAACAGAAGAGTATCTGGAAGAGACCGTAACCACCATCTACAACGCACTGAAGAATCTGGGAGATTATGTAAACCGCCTCTATAGAAACATTCAGGTAGAGCTGCCGAACGAAATTACTTTCATCGACTCTCAGGACCTAGAGGACAGATACCCAGATAAGACACCGAAGGAAAGAGAAGACCTGGCAGCACAGGAATACGGTGCCATCTTCATCAAGAGAATCGGTGGCGTACTGGCTTCCGGCGAGAAGCATGACGGCCGTGCACCGGACTACGATGACTGGGAACTGAACGGCGATATTCTGCTGTGGAACGATGTGCTGGGAAGAGCCTTCGAGATTTCTTCCATGGGCATTCGTGTGGATGCGGAATCCATGCAGCGTCAGCTGAAGATTGACGGCAAGGAAGACAGAGTGAACCAGCCGTTCCATCAGGGTGTAATCAGCGGAAAGTATCCGCTCACCATCGGTGGCGGTATTGGACAGAGCCGTCTCTGCATGTACTTCCTGCAGAAGGCTCACATCGGAGAAGTTCAGGCGTCCGTATGGCCGGAAGATATGATTGAGGAGTGTGCGGAAAATAACATTTTCCTGCTGTAGAGTATGCAGTATATCAATGTTGTAATCGATAACAAAAGTGAATCAACCGATAATTTTTTCACCTACCGCGGTCCAGACGATATCGCGGTAGGTGATAAAGTCAGCGTCGCGTTCAGCAGAAGGAAGAAACCCGTGGATGCCTATGTGGTGGAAATCGGGGTGAGGACTTCCCTCTCGGAGTCCCAAATCCGAGATATCGAATCTGTGGATAAGCGGCGCTCTCTTTCCGAAGAGATGATTGATACCGCCATCTGGATGCGAAGAAGATATGGAGTCAAGTATATTGATGCCATTAAGATGTTCACCGTGGGGGGTAAAAGAATTTCCGACCGCATGCTGAAGGCTTCCGATTCCAAGGAAGAATCCTACGAGCTGACGGAGGAACAGCAGCGGGCTGTTCAGGAAATCAACGCATCTTTGGATGAAGAGAAACGCGAGGTGTTTCTTCTCAAGGGTGTTACGGGAAGCGGCAAGACCGAAGTCTATATGCACGCCGTAGAGCATACCCTTCAGAAGGGACGCGGCGCAATCGTTCTGGTGCCGGAAATTGCACTGGCGATTCAAATTGAAAGGCGGTTCCAAGCCCGTTTTGGAGAAGAAAACGTGGCCATCCTGCACAGTAAGATGACCACCACCCAGCGACTGGAGAACTGGATTAAGATTCGAGAGGGCCATGCGAGGATCGTCATCGGTGCCCGAACCGCAATTTTCGCACCGATGGAGAATATTGGCTTGATTGTGATGGACGAGGAACACGAATCTACGTACAAATCCGACCATAATCCGAAGTACGATACCATCGATATTGCCTATCGCCGGGCGTCCTACTTCGGTTCCACCATTGTGCTGGGAAGTGCGACCCCTAGTGTGGTATCCTATTACCGAGCGGCTACTGGACTATATCACCTGATTGAACTGAAGAATCGGGTGGGAAAAGCGAAGCTTCCAATCGTGGAGATTGAAGACCTCCGAGGGCAGAAGGCCCGGGGAAGGAATCCCATCATCGGTCCCCAGCTGGAGGGAGAAATCCGGTACAGCTTGGAACAGGGCAAGCAGGCCATTCTTTTCTTGAATCGAAGGGGATATTCCCCCCAACTTCAGTGCATGGACTGTGGATACCATTACGCCTGCCCAGACTGCGGAATCTCGCTAACGTATCATAAGCGGGAGAATGCGGCCATCTGTCACTACTGCGGCAAGAAATTTCGGCGAATCGATACCTGTCCGGAGTGTGGCGGAAGTCATATCCGGTACGGTGGCATCGGTACAGAGAAGGTCGAAGAATACGTACAGGAGATGTTCCCGGAGTACAAGGTGGCTCGGTTTGATTTGGATACTGCGAAGTCCCAGCGGGAAATCGACGGAATTATATCGGACTTCACCCACCGGAGAACCCATATTCTGGTGGGAACTCAGATTCTGGCCAAGGGTCTGGATTTCAAGAACGTGGGACTGGTGGGCATTGTGAACGCAGATACCTCCCTCAACATCCCGGATTACCGAGCGGCGGAGCGGACCTATCAGCTGATTACTCAGGTATCCGGAAGAGCTGGAAGGGATTCCGAATCCAGCCGAGTGGTTATCCAGACCTACAATCCGGAGGCGGAAGCCATTCTGGATGCAGCGAAGGGAGATTACGAAGCCTTCTATCATGAAGAATTGCTCCACCGAAATATCATGAATTATCCACCCTATTCCGATCTGATTGCGGTATCCTTTACCGAGGGTGAACGATATCGGCAAGGGGACACCACGGCTATGGAGTATGCGCTGGATTTCAAAGGAAAGCTGGAGCATATGAAGGGAAAGCCGGAGAACGTGGTAATCTACCGTCCAAGAGAAGAGGAACTTCGGGGCACATCGGAACGGAAGCGTGTCTCATTTCTCATTAAGGCACCCAGCGGGTCCCGAAGCGGATTCGTACAGGCATATATGAATTATCGCGATGAGATGATTCAACACAAATCAACAATATATATTGAAATTGATGTCAATCCTTATGGCATCGTATAGGAGGAACAATGGCAATTCGAAAAATCGTACTCAAAGGTGATGAGATTCTAACGAAGAAATGCAAGCCGGTCAAGGAAGTGACCAAGCACGTTCAGATTCTGGCGAAGGACATGATTGATACCATGGTAGATGCAGACGGCGTAGGCCTGGCGGCACCTCAGATTGGAATCATGAAGCGGATGTTCGTCTGCCGCCCAGATGTGGATAACGATCCAGAGCGCAATTATGTGTTCATCAATCCGGAACTCAGTGAGATGGAGGGACAGCAGGATTCCATGGAAGGATGCCTCAGCGTTCCAGGATATACGGGTCATGTGATTCGTCCCCTTCATGTGCGCATCAAAGGGCTGGATGAGAATGGAAACATGCAGGACTTGGTGTTCGAGGATTTTGCCGCAACCTGTATTTGCCACGAATACGATCATCTGAATGGTATTCTGTACACCGACCGGGCAGATGAAATCATGACCAACGAAGAGTACGCAGAGCTTCTGCGGGAACAGGAAGAGGCATAGAAGATGAAAATTGTTTTTATGGGAACTCCGGAGTTCGCCGTTCCATCCCTCGAGAAGCTGGTGGAAGCGGGATATGACATTCCCCTGGTAGTGACACAGCCGGATCGGAAGGGAAACCGGGGGAAGGTGACTTTCTCTCCGGTAAAAGAATGTGCCATTCAGCACAATATTCCGGTGGAACAGCCTTATCAGATTCGTGAAGATGAGGAATTCATGGCAAAGCTGGAGAGCTTACAACCGGACTTCATCGTGGTGGCAGCCTTCGGGCAGATTCTCCCGGAACGGGTATTGAATATTCCGAAGTATGACTGTGTGAACGTCCACGGATCCCTGCTGCCGAAGCTTCGAGGAGCCGCACCGATGCAGTACTCTATCCTGCAGGGCGATCCGGTCAGCGGCGTTACCATCATGAAGATGGCGAAAGGCTTGGATACCGGGGATATGATTTCCCAGGCGGAAATGAATATTGAAGGAATGACCATCCATGAATTCTCGGAGAAGCTGGCGGTTCTGGGAGCGGATCTTCTGGTGAAGACACTGCCAGAAATTGCTGAAGGAAATGTGACATATACCCCGCAGAATGATGCGGAGTCCTCTTACGCTTCCATGATTCGGAAGACGGATGGCTTGACGGATTTCTCTGGGCCGGCCGCAGAGGAAGAGCGGAAAATCCGTGCCTATGATCCGTGGCCGGCACTGTATAGCTATCTGAATGGAAAGCAGATGAAATTCTTCAAAGCGGAAGTGTTGGAAGATGGCGAGGAACATGAACCTGGCGTGATATCTGCGGTGGACAAAAATTCTTTTACCGTGGATTGTGGAAGGGACAGATTGAGAATCCTGGAGGTACAGCTCCAGGGAAAGAAACGAATGAGTGCAGGAGATTTCCTAAGAGGTACGGGAGTGTCGAAGGGAGACCGACTGACGAAAGGAGAGTAGACATGTACTATTACGGTGGAATGGGATATTACAGTTCCATGATTGTGCTGATTCCGGCCATGATTTTTACCATGATTGTGCAGGCGAGAATCAACAATGCGTATAGAAGATATTCTCAGGTGGAGAACAGTCATCGCCTGACCGGGGCCCAGGCGGCTCGGATGATGCTGGATGCTAACGGGCTTTCCAGTGTGCCGATTCAAATTCTGAACGGCGGCGATGATCTGAACAACTACTATAATCCGGCAGATAACACGGTGAATCTGTCCAGAGGGGTGTACCAGACGGATTCGGTGGCATCCATCTGCATTGCTTGCCACGAGGTGGGTCATGCCATCCAGCATGCCACGGGGTATGCACCGATTAAGGTAAGAAATGCCATCGTGCCACTGGTGAATCTCACATCCAGATTCTCTTGGCCGCTGATTATGCTGGGACTAATTTTCTCCACCACATCCCGGTACGGTTCCCTGATGTTCAACCTGGGGGCACTGTGCTTTGTCTTTGTCATCCTGTTCCATCTGGTAACCCTTCCGGTGGAGCTGAATGCCAGCAACCGGGCGCTCAAGCAAATGTCTGCTCTGGGAATTGTCAACGATATGGATTACAGCGGCAGCAAGAAGGTGCTTCATGCTGCGGCCATGACCTACGTTGCGGCGCTGGCTACGGCAGTGGCATCCCTTATCCGTATACTTCTTATGCGAGGAAATAACGACAGATAGATGAATCAGGATTTCAAAGTGTGTTTTAACGCCCTCCGCAAGGTCTATGCGGAAGAGGCCTATTCCAATATTGCCATCAACGAAGCTTTGGAGGACGGGAGAGACTGTTCTCCGGGCTTCGTTCGTTACGTTGTAAAGGAAATTCTGCGTCAGTCCATGGCGCTAGACTATACCATTGCCGGATTGTCCCGAAATGGCCTTCGAGGAATGAAGAGCCGGACGAAGATTCTTCTCAGAATGGGAATCTTTCTCCTGAATGAAGTGGACAGCATTCCGGACGCCGTATGTGTGAACGAGATTGTGGAGCTTTCCGGTAAGGTGAACCGCCCCAACAAGGGCTTTATCAACGGGGTGCTTCGGAGCTATCTCCGTCAGGGAAAAAAAAAAGATCTTCCCAGCGGACAGGACCGGAAATCCTTGTCGATTCGATACTCCTGTCAGGAGAACCTGGTTCGACTGATTCTCAAGCAGTACGGACAAGTTGAAGGGGAGAAAATCTTGAAGGCATATAATCAGCCGGTCCCCGTGGCTCTTCGAAATAACCCGTTGAAGCAGACGAGAGAAGAAATGATTTCCCGGTTCGAGACAATGGGAATCGAAGTATGGGCATCACCGGACTGCCCCGAGGGAATCATTGCGGGAAGTGGATCGCTGATTCGAAATCCGTATTTTGCAGAGGGATGTTATTCGGTGCAGGGAATTTCTTCCCAGCAGGC
>JBNMGJ010000257.1:0-2122 GCA_050872185.1 Mogibacterium sp. | reverse complement strand
GTGGTGATGATGGTGATGTTCCTCTCCATCTTCTTCATGATACAGGTATTCCATGTCGTGGTCGTGGTTGTCTTCTTCCAGCACCACATCAAAGTCACAGCAACCAATGCCGTTCTTTTCCACCTGAGAAATTTTCACTTCATATCCCTCTAAAGGCAAGGATGCCAGCGCCTTCCGGAGCACCCTCTCATCCGCCCCTAAGTCCAGCAGCATGGCCACGGACATATCCCCGCTGATGCCGCTGTTGCATTCCAGATACAGTGTCTTTGCCATATTATCTCCTCTCCGCCGAAAGCACCTCATTCATGCTTCCCGTCCGATATCCTCTTAAGTCCATGGTCACATAGGTAAAACCAATTTTCCGAAAGGCCTCCGTTACCGATTCACCCAGCTCTGCCAGTCTTCCCAAGCTTGCCGGATCCACCTCAATCCGCGCCAGGTTCTCTCCGTGCATCCGAACCCGGAGTTGACGGAACCCCATCTCGTGAAGGATTTCCTCCCCCTGTTCCACCATGGCCAATTTCTCCCGAGTAATGGTCTCCCCATAGACAAAGCGGGAGGCCAGACAAGCCGCCGAAGGCTTGTTCCAGGTGGGCAGTCCGTGTTTCTTCGATAGTTGCCGGATTTCTTCCTTATATAAACCGGCTTCTTTCAGAGGGCTTAAGACTTTCATCTCCTGGATGGCCCGCATCCCCGGCCGGTAGTCTCCCATGTCATCCATGTTGGACCCCTCTGCAACATAGGAGATACCTTCCGCCTTCGCATTCCGAATCAGTTCTCCGAAAATCCCCTTCTTGCAGATGTAGCATCGATCTGGTGGGTTCTCTGCGAACCCTGGAATGGCAAATTCGTCAATATCCACTACCTTGTGACGGATTCCCTGGGATCTGCAGAAATTCTCTGTCTCCGCCATATCCTTCTTGGAGAAGGCCGCCGCCCGGGCGGTTACCGCCAAGGCCTTATCCCCCAGCACTTCGTGAGCGGTATACAGCAAGTAAGTGGAGTCCACTCCACCAGAGAAGGCCACCGCCAAGCTTCCCATTTCTCGTATGGATTCCCGCAGGGTCGCCTCTTTCTCCTCTATCATCTTCATCTTACTATCATCTCGCATTTTTCAGATACCTTTCTTTGCTATTTGCAGTTTACAAATCATTTTCTTCGGTACTTTCCCGTTGTAACTATGCACCCCCCACTGTTATAATCACCGCACGGGTGCTGCCCAAGCGGTAGGCGGCGAGTCCTTCAGCAGAGGGACTGTGACCCTCTGTTTACATAGATCCCTTTACAGGAATCCAGTGGAGAGGAGGGCTTTGCCAATGAATGTTATTGATTTAATTGCTGTGTTGAGCTTCGGCTTAACTTGCTTTAGCATCGGATATGCATTTGGGAAAGATAATAGGTCACAAAAATAGCCGCCCCGGTCTGCAAAACTAGGCGACTATTTCTTGTCAATTAGTTATTCGGACTCACCGCCTATTGGCAGCACCCGTTTCTTATCGCCATGTTATCACGCATTCTAACAAATGTCAAAACCTTTATTCTCTACCCCATCTCCACCATCCGGTCGCTGACGTGTTCCACCATGGGAATATCGTGGGCGATGAGCAGAATGGTGAGATTCCGCTCATCTCGCAGCTTTCGTAGCAAGTGAACAATCTCCGCTTGCACCGGAATGTCCAGAGAGGAGACTGGTTCATCTGCAATCAGGAACTCCGGATTGGTGGCAAGGGCCCGGGCGATGGCCACCCGCTGCCGCTGCCCGCCGGAGATTTCGTAAGGGTGTCTTGTAAAAAGATTCTCCGGTAGCTCCACCTGTTCCGCCACTTCCCGAAAAATCCGCTGCCGCGTCTCTCGGTCCGCTTTCTGAATCACAAGGGGTTCTTCGATAATATCCCTTATGCACATTCGCTCATTGAATGCGCTATTGGAATCCTGGAAAATCATCTGGGTTCGTACCGGTTTCGCAAACCGAATATGGCCTTCACTGGGTTTCTGGGTTCCCGCAAGAATTCTGGCCAACGTGGATTTTCCGCATCCCGATTCCCCAATCAGCCCCAGAATTTCTCCTTCCCAGATTTCCAGATTGAAGTCCGAAAACACGGGAGATTGCATCTTCGGATAC
>JBNMGJ010000108.1:0-6273 GCA_050872185.1 Mogibacterium sp. | reverse complement strand
GAGTATATTGTACGGGCATTCCAGATTTCCGATGATATTCTGGATGCGGTTGGAGATGAAGAAATCGTTGGGAAGAAGACAGGCAAGGATGCGGATCTAGGGAAATGCAACTACGCTTTCGTTCTGGGGCTGGATGCAGCGAGAGAGGAACTGCACCACCTCACCGAGATGGCAGTGGCCCTTACCGACAAATATGAGAACGGAGAATTTTTCGGGGAATTAGCTCGAAAACTGGAAAGAAGGAATTCATAATGCTGTATGATCTGGAACACGAAGATCTGATTAAGATTATTAAAGAATCGGATAATGAGGACCTGGAGGCACTGGCACAGGATATTCGAGATTTCCTGGTAGAAAAGGTTTCCAAGACAGGGGGGCATCTGGCCTCCAATCTGGGAATCGTGGAAACCACCATTGCCATTCACAAAGTGTATGACACCCGTGTAGACCGAGTGATTTTCGACGTGGGACACCAGTCCTATGTCCACAAAATTATCACGGGCAGGGCCGGTGAGTTTGATACTCTGCGGAAATACAAGGGGCTTTCCGGTTTTCCAAAGTCCAGGGAGAGCATCCACGATGCTTACGATACGGGACACAGCAGCACCTCCATCAGTGCCGCCATGGGATACGCCACTGCTCGAGATATCCGAGGCGAGAACTACAATGTGGTGGCGGTGATTGGAGACGGTTCTATGACCGGTGGTCTGGCTTTCGAAGCGCTGAACAATATTGGTGCCTCGGGAAAGAACATCAAGATCATTTTGAACGATAACGGCATGTCTATTGCGCGAAATGTGGGAGCTATGTCCCGGCATCTGAACAATCTTCGGACCTCAAAGAACTATACTCGAATGAAGGAAAATATCCGGAGCACCTTGGACAATATTCCAATTGTAGGGCAGAGAGTATCCGATACCCTGAGTCATACAAAAAATAAGATTAAGTATTCACTGCTGGACCAGCAGGGGGTGCTTTTTGAAGATTTAGGAATAAAATATATCGGTCCCATTGATGGCAGCGATATTCAGGCCCTAACAGAGGCCTATGAAGCCGCCAATGACTACGACGGTCCGGCTCTCGTCCATGTAATTACAAAGAAAGGGAAGGGATACTACTGGGCAGAGAAGTATCCACGGAAGTTCCACGGAGTGGCACCATTCAATGTAGATAACGGTAATTTATTATCGTCATCTACATCCCCAAGCTTCTCCAAGGTTTTCGGAGACAAGCTAGTGGAGCTGGCTAGACAGGATTCTTCCATCGTGGCGGTTTCTGCGGCCATGGGAACGGCCACCGGTCTGGGACCGTTCTACAAGGAATTCGAGGATCGCTTCTTCGATGTGGGAATTGCGGAGGCCCATGCGGTGGTGTTCGCCGCTGGCATGGCAAAAGGCGGCATGCTTCCGGTGGTGGCCATCTATTCCTCTTTCCTGCAGCGGGCCTTCGATCAGTTGATTGAGGATATTTGTCTCCAGAATCTCCATGTGATCTTCGCGGTGGACCGAGCTGGATTGGTGGGGGCCGACGGAGAGACCCATCACGGAATGTTTGATCTATCCTATCTCTCCTTGATTCCGAACATGACGGTACTCTGTCCGGCAGACGGAAATCAGCTGGAAGAGATGCTGGAATACGCAATTCACCTAGAAGGGCCGGTGGCAATTCGCTATCCGAGAGGTTCTTCCCAGGGAAATCATCTGAGGCTGAAGTCCTTTACGGGAAATAACCTAATCCTTTCCCAGGGAGATGACGTAACACTTCTTCCGGTAGGACCGATGCTGGATATCGCCATCGAGGGGGCCACCCTGCTCCGTCAGGAAGGATATAGCGTGGGAATCACTTTGGTGAATCAGGTAAAACCACTTTGCATCGATGCGGAAAGCCTCCGCACGAAACTGGTGATAACACTGGAGGATAATACAATTGTGGGAGGCTTTGGTGCGGCTTTTGACCAGCAGTATCGGAGTGAAAGTTACGGAATCAAGAATTATGCTCTGCCAGATCAGTTCATTGAACAGGGAAGCATCCAAGAACTGCGGAAGGAATGTGGACTGACACCGCAGGATATTGTGAAAGGAGTACAGGATTACTTTGAAGAAAGAAAGGCTTGATGTGATTCTGGTCCAGAAGGGACTGGTGGAATCCAGAGACAAAGCGAAACGCACCATTATGGCAGGTCTAGTTACGGTGGATGGCCAAATTGAGGATAAGGCGGGTCAGAAATTCGACCCAGAACAGGAATTCGTGGTGAAACAGAAGCTGTGTCCTTATGTTAGCCGTGGCGGCTTGAAGCTGGAGAAGGCCATGGAATCTTTCCCCATTCATCTTCAGGACGGGGTGTGTATGGACATGGGAGCGTCTACTGGTGGCTTTACAGACTGTATGCTGCAGAACGGCGCCCGCAAAGTCTACGCCTTGGATGTGGGGTATGGTCAGCTGGACTACAAGCTCCGAGTAGATCCTCGAGTGGTGAATATGGAGAAGACCAATATTCGCTACTTGGACACGGACCTGATTGAAGAGCCGGTGGATTTCGTATCCATCGATGTTTCTTTTATCTCGGTAAAACACATGTTCCCAGTGGTGAAGAAGGTTCTTGACGCAGCGGGACACATGGTCTGCCTGATTAAGCCCCAATTCGAAGCAGGGCGAGAGCAGGTAGGAAAAAACGGAATTGTCCGAGATCCTGCCGTACACCGACAAGTTATTGAGAAAGTCATTGGATATGCGCTTCAGAATGGACTTCGGCCACTGGGACTGGCCTATTCGCCGGTGAAGGGAACTAAGGGGAATATCGAGTACCTCCTATATGCAGGAAATGATTCCTCGGCAGACGAAAACTCTGTAGAGGAAGTACAATTAGAAGAGTTCTGGGCAAAGCAGATTACAGCAGTGGTCACTTCAGCCCATCAGGATTTAGATTAGAAAAGGAGTAGAGAATGGCACTATCACCCATGATGCAGCAGTATTTACAGATTAAAGAGGAGAATCCAGATTGTCTGATTCTGTTTCGGTTGGGGGATTTCTACGAGCTGTTCTTTGACGATGCGAAGACGGTATCCAGAGAGCTGGAATTGACGCTGACGGGAAGAGCCTGTGGCCTCCCGGAACGGGCACCTATGTGCGGCGTTCCCTATCATGCGGCGGATTCTTATCTCCCGAAACTGGTGGAACGAGGTCACAAAGTCGCCATCTGCGAGCAGATGGAGGATCCAGCAGAAGCGAAGGGGCTGGTACGCCGAGAAGTGGTTCAGATCTTGACACCGGGAACCATTGACATTTCCGGAGCAGCAGAGGCCGGTGAGAACATCTACATTGCATCGGTGTATGCGGCCCACAAGAATATCGGAATCGCCTATGCCGATGTTACCACCGGGGAGATGGCTTGCCTGCATCTGGAATACGGAAGAGACTTAGATCCGCTGATTAGCGAGCTGGTAAAACTCTCTCCAAGAGAAATTGTCTTCGGAGATTCCCTGCTTCCCGAGGAAGTCCGAGAGGCGCTGTCGGATGCACAAATCTCATCTTACCTGAATCCCATCGATTCCTCCTATTACCGGAGAAGCCTGTGCGAGAAAACGTTGCTCCGTCAGTTCGATGCCGCTTCACTGATTTCTTTGGATTTGGACGGAAAGTCAGACCAGGTGATGGCGGCCGGTGCGCTGCTTCTCTACCTGACAGATACCCAGAAACAGGAGCCGGAGCAATTCAAATACCTTCGGGTGCTCGAGTCGGGAGACTCTATGCAGCTGGACCGCTCCACGCTCCGAAACTTAGAACTCCTGGAGACTTTGTATGATAAGAACAAGGAAGGTTCTCTTCTGGGCGTGTTGGACCGCACCCATACCGCCATGGGAGCCCGTCTGTTAAAAAGATTTATCAAAGAGCCGCTGAATAATCCGAAGAAAATCAATCAGCGGCTGGACGCGGTGGAAGCCATCAGCCGGAAACCGTTAGAACGAAACAGCCTGGTGAATGCCCTGAAAGAAATCTACGATTTCGAACGCCTCAGCGCTCGGGTGGCCAGCGGACGTGCCAACGGAAAGGATTTGGTAGCGTTAAAGAACACCCTAGGCGCTCTTCCAGAGTTAACCGAGGTGCTGGAAAGCCTTCCAGATGCGGAGCTCCTCCAGAATATCCGGGATTCTATCGAGGACTTTGATTCGCTGTATCGACTCATTGCGGATTCCATGGTGGACGAGCCCCCATTCATTATCACCGAAGGAGGCTTGATTCGCGAGGGCTACTCGGAAGAACTGGACCGCTTGAAGGAGTCTATTCGAGATGCCAAAGAGTGGATTGCTGGGCTGGAACAGACCGAGCGGGAGCGCACTGGAATCAAGACTATCAAAGTAGGGTTTAACAAGGTATTCGGATATTATATCGACGTAAGCAAGTCCTTTACAGACAAGGTTCCGGAGGATTACATCCGAAAGCAGACACTGGTGAACAATGAACGCTACATTACGCCAGAACTCAAAGAAAAGGAGAGCCTGGTGCTGAGTGCAGAAGCGAAGATTAACGCCATGGAGTACGATATTTTCCGGAAAATTCGAACCTCCATTGAACCGTATATTACGCGGCTTCAGAAGGCTTCTCAGGGCGTAGCTCTTCTAGATGTACTGGTGTCCTTCTCTGATGTAGCGGTGGCCAACGGTTATGTCCGTCCGGTGGTAGATGATTCTAGCCTGCTGGAAATCGAAGAGGGGCGACATCCTGCCGTGGAGCAGATGGTGGGGAATGGCATGTTCGTCTCCAATAACACCACCATGGATACGGAGGGGAAAAGTCTCCTCCTTATCACCGGACCGAATATGTCCGGTAAGTCCACCTACATGCGCCAGACCGCCATCATTGTGCTGATGGCCCAGATGGGAGCTTTCGTGCCGTGTCAGCGGGCTCATATTGGCGTGTGCGACCGGGTATTCACTCGAATTGGCGCGTCGGACAACTTATCCTCTGGTCAATCCACGTTCTTCATTGAAATGAGTGAGCTGGCCAACATTCTTCGGAATGCCACTCGCCGAAGTCTCATTATTCTGGATGAAATTGGAAGAGGTACCAGCACTTTCGATGGTCTTTCCATCGCATGGGCTACGGCAGAATACTTGGCGGAGGACGATCACCGGGTTCGCACGATGTTTGCCACCCACTATCATGAACTCACGGAACTGGAAGACACCTTACCGGCGGTTCACAATCTATCGGTAGCCGTGTCGGAAGAGGGGAAGAATGTGGTCTTCTTGCACCGCATTATCGATGGCCCAGCCAGCAAGAGCTACGGGATTCATGTGGCCAAAATCGCCGGGATTCCATCGGAGATTCGAAGAAATGCCAACCGGAAACTTCGGGAACTAGAGGAGCTGTCGCAGAAGGCTCCGGCCAATATGCAGATTTCATTCTTCGACCCGATATCGGAAGAGCCTGAGGAAATGGACGTGGCGGAAGAATCTGAATCTATAGAAACTTCCTTTTACCAGGATATGGCCTCCCGAATCCAGGAGATGGATATTAACTCCATGACACCGGTACAAGCCCTTCTGGCACTTCAGGAGATTCAGGAACAGATTCGAAGTGAGCAAAAGGCGTAAGAAAGCAAGAGTTAGATAGGAAAGGAGAATTGCAGTATGATCCGAATTCTGGATAGCTTCATTTCAGATAAAATTGCCGCCGGCGAGGTGATTGAGCGGCCGCTTTCCATCGTTAAGGAATTGGTAGAGAATTCCATCGATGCGGGAGCCAGCCAAATTATCGTGGAAATTCGAAACGGCGGAAAGAGCTACATAAGAATTACGGATAACGGATGTGGTATTCCGACGGATGAGGTGGAAATTGCCTTCGAGCGCCACGCTACGGGAAAGATTCAGAGCCTGGAAGATTTGGGACATATTGAAACCCTGGGGTTCCGAGGAGAAGCGCTGGCCAGCATCTGTGCCATTTCTCGTCTTACTATCTACACAAGGGTTCCGGAAGCCAATCTGGGAACGAAATTGGAGATTCAAGGGGGCCGGGTGTGCGGCAAAGAGTCGGCTGGCATCAACAGCGGCACCACCATGGTGGTAGAAGACGTGTTCTACAACACGCCGGCACGCCGGAAGTTCATGAGGTCGGATGCGGCGGAAGCCTCGGCCATCATCGATTTCGTCCAGAAAATGGCTCTGTACTATTCCCATATTTCTTTCCAGATGCGAAACAACGGAAAGAACGTGCTCTCCACCAGTGGAAGCGGGGACCCCTTGGAAGCTATTACGAGACTCTATCCCGGGAAGG
>JBNMGJ010000183.1:0-3767 GCA_050872185.1 Mogibacterium sp. | reverse complement strand
ATCTTAAGGAAACCCAGCGGAGCGGTTCTTTGGCCAATGGCGGAATCGTCAAGAAAACTGCGGATAATATTGTCGAGGCTGCAGGTGCGAAGACTGTATACCAGAAGGCCTATGCCATTTACGACTGGGTATGCGAGAACCTTCGGAGAGACGACAGCACCCCGGCCATCGGATCCGGTGAGGTTCAGTACATTCTGAACCACACGGACAAAGGCATCGGTAAGTGTACTGACGTGAACTCTGTATTCGTGGCCCTGTGCAGAGCGGAAGGCATTGCGGCCAGAAGCGTGTACGGCCTCAAGCTGGATTCTATCATGAAGAATCCGAATACCCAGTGGCGCCAGAAGTGTAAGCCGCAGTTCTACCTTCCAGGATACGGCTGGGCGGAAGCGGATGCTAGCGCCCTGCTCAAGCTGAAGAAGATTAAGGGCAACGAAGATGCTTGGCGTGGTGAGAACGCATCGGAGGAAAACAAGAAAGAGTGGAAGCGGCTCAAAGACGAGTACTGGGGCGCCGCCGGCCCGGACAGCGAAATGTGGATGATGCTCTCCACCGGTGGAGATATTGAGCTGAATCCGCGGCAGAGCGCAACTTCTGCTGAAGATGCGGTGCTGAACACCGATGGATCCGTGGAGCATTACGGAATCCTCAACAAGGACGGCACCCTGAATTACTTCGTGTACCCATATGCGGAGTATGATGGCAAGTTCCTCAAGCCAATCGATAACGATAAGAACAACATCGAGTTCAATTACAAGTATACCTTCCAGGAAGGAAGCGACGACTGCGGTTGTTAATCCGCTCCTAATCTGCTAAAACAAACACCAATCCCCCGTGTCCAGATAGGACGGATGCGGGGGGTTATGGTGTAGGTAATTTTCAAATATCACATAATCTGGAATAGCAGGTAAATGTTCCAGATTATCGTCAGTGAAATCATCATCTTCGTAGGATGTGTTCGCTCCGAATTCTTTGTGCGGATCCATTCTATGATAGCCAGTATAGTCGAAATTAAAATCATCGGAATCGCAATGCTTGGTGTGAAAGCGTAATTCTTGTAGAAAACCAGAATGCAGCAGGCCAGGCAGTAGAAGCCCAACAGGATGGTTAGAATGTTCTGAAAATTGCGGTTTTGCATAGAGGATACCTCCATTTTCAATTCATAAATCTCAATACAAACAATATATAATAAATTCGTTATGTTCACATGCTATCATAAGTATTCCGTTGGTACAAGGAAAGATATATTTCCTTGTGACCAATGGGGATAAGAAAAAGAGTCTCTTTACCTTCATACACCCATCACAAAGCTGTGTATAATGATAGTTGTAGATTAGCACTCAATTAATAAAAGTGCTAACAAACAGGTAGATGGTGGCGCAAATCGTAGCAGAGGCTGTAGCGATGGTAACTGCTGCGCGATGTCGGCGCCAAATCCACAGAAGAAGGGTGAGGACTATGACAATCGTACCAGTATTTGATCGGATTATGATTCCAAATGAAAAGATATACATTGCAACAGATTACTACAAGCAGGTGACGGGAAAGCAGCCGGAGGTGGGAGAGCGGACCATTCTTCTGATTTCCCGGGAGCGGGATAGCTGGCAGGAGCTGAATGAGGAGGGCTTCTATCCTATTGGCGTGAACGGAGTTATCAGCGAGGTGTCTGGAAATGGTTTTATCAAGGTAAAATCCGGAGACCGAGTTCACGTAGAGTTCGTGGGGGGAGACACGGCCTTCCATTCCGAAATCAGCATGTACCGTATTCCGGATTCCGAGACCCTGACGCCAGAGGTGGAGAAGCCTCGGGTGGACCGGATGAAGGGGAAGCTTTATGAGTTCCTGAGCTCCGTCCAGTGGGGTGTGATGGCCAAGAGCTACATCCAGGGCATGGAGACGGTAGGGGAAATCGCTTCCGCTCTGTCCACCTGGATGAGCAATACGCCAGAGGAGAAGTACGCGGTGCTGGAGGAGAACAGCCCGGTGCAGCGGATGGAAATGATGGAGACCATGGTGTACGAGTACCTGGAGATGGCCAAGCTCACTGGGGAAGCGGAAAGCGCCCAGGAGGACGAGAACGAGAAGGCTTACCGGAAGCAGGCCATTCAGCGCCAGATGGAGTTCCTGCAGAAACAGCTGGACGAGATGGATCCGGAAAGCGTATCGGATATCCGCCGCTTTGAGAAGAAGATTGAAGAATCTGGCATGAACGAGACCGCGGAGAAGGAAGCTCGCAAAGTCCTGAATCGCCTCAAACAGGAAGGCCAAAACAGCCCCGAATCCGGGGGCCTTTACGATTACCTGGATTTCGTAACCAGCTTGTGCTGGAAGAAGGCGGCGCCGGAGCACATCGACCTTAGGGAAGCGGAACAGGTGCTGGAGGAGGATCACTTCGGCCTGGAGAAGGTAAAGCATCGGATCATCCAGCAGATTGCGGTGATGGAGCTTCAGAAGAAGCAGACCGGTTCCATCCTGCTTTTCGTAGGCGCACCGGGAACGGGTAAGACCAGCATCGGACGCAGCATTGCCCGGGCCCTCAAGCGGGAGTACGTTCGGGTAAGCCTAGGCGGCGTCCGGGACGAGGCGGACATCCGCGGCCATCGCCGGACCTACATCGGTGCCATGGCGGGCCGCATCATGGACGGCATCCAGAAGAGCGGTGTGTCCAATCCGGTGATGGTGCTGGACGAGGTGGACAAACTTTCTTCCTCTTATAACGGCGACCCAGCCAGCGCACTCTTGGAAGTGCTGGACCCAGAGCAGAACAATACTTTTACCGACCACTACATGAACGTGCCATATGACCTGTCGGATGTATTCTTCATCTGCACCGCCAACTCTACGGACACCATTCCGGAGCCCCTGCTGAATCGGATGGAGGTTATCCAGTTCTCTGGATACACCGCCACGGATAAGTTCCAGATTGCAAAGCGTCACCTCCTCCCGAAAGCCGAGGAGGCCATGGGAATTCCGGCGGACAGACTGGCTATTTCCGACGATGTCATTCGCACCATTATTTCGGACTACACTCAGGAAGCTGGGGTCCGGGGCCTGAAGAAGCGGCTGGATACCCTGTGCCGTGTGGCCGCAGTCGAGCTGGTAAAAAAATATTCCATCCCGGCAGAGACGTCCGGGGAGGAAGCCGAAACAGAGGTAAGTCCGGAAGCAGGCCGGAAGGAAGGTTCCGTGGTGACAGTTCGGGAAGAAGACCTCCGGGACTATTTGGATATGCGGCCGATTAGTCACGACCGGATTCTCCAGAAGAAGCAGGCCGGAGTGGTAACCGGATTGGCCTGGACTCGGGCCGGCGGTGAAATTCTTTTCATCGAGACGTTGCTTACTGCAGGAAGCGGCAAAATCATCATCACCGGACAGCTGGGAGACGTGATGAAGGAATCCGCCCAGATTGCGGTAAGTCTGGTGAAGTCCATGCACCCGGAGAAGGCGGAACTCTTCGAGAAGAACGACATTCACATCCACGTTCCGGAAGGGGCGGTGCCGAAGGATGGTCCGTCGGCGGGAATCACGCTGACCACGGCTTTGACGTCTTTGGTGGAGGACAAGGCGGTTTCGCCGGAATTCGCCATGACGGGAGAGGTTTCCCTCCGAGGGGTAGTAACGCCAATCGGCGGACTGCCGGAGAAGCTGATGGCGGCTCAGCGGGCGGGAATCCAGACGGTCTTCATTCCGAAAGAGAACGAAGACGACCTGCGAGATGTGCCAGATGAGGTCCAGCAGAAGCTGGAAATTGTACCGGTGTCCACCGT
>JBNMGJ010000155.1:0-4502 GCA_050872185.1 Mogibacterium sp. | reverse complement strand
GTGCGCTTCTGCTGCAATATAAATTAGGTCTCCAATTGCCTGTTCGCTGATTTCGAATTTTCCAGAATAACTGAACGGAGGACGCACAATGGTTCTTTCTCTCCCTGCCTCTTCCTGCATGGCCCGGCTTCGAAAAAAACGAGCGGGATTCAATATATATCCGGCAAAGTCCCGTTTGAGCTGCCCCATGGGTACTGGAATGGCGTGTTCACCGTCTTGCATCCGGTGTTCCCCTGCAATTTGACGCTGTTCCTCCGTGGTAAAATCCTCAATATACAATCGACGATCCGCCCGCTTCAATTCCAGGGCATCGGTAATCCAGTTCACCATCCGGTCCGAGGTTCCAATCACCATCAGTTTCTTCGGATGAAGTCTTTGAAGGGCCTCCATCACTTCTTTTCTGTGATCTTCGTAATTGAACAGTGCCGTTCTCATGGCCGCAGCTTTTGATGTGCATTCCTTGGCGGACCTTCCCGCCGCAATGCCCCCTTTATATATTAGAAGGCCATCATCGATAATGGCTTCGATTCCCTGTTCCCGGCATATCCTTGCCGCACTATAGCTTTTTCCGGTTCCGCTTTTTCCGGTAAAAGAAATTATTTCCATTGTTAAATTTTCCTTACTAAAGTTAAGTTTACAAAACTGGCATGATGATGTTATAATCGAAACATCTTAAGAAGAAGGAGGTACAGTCATGGCTTATGTAATCAGCAGTGAGTGCATCGGTTGTGGAGCTTGCGCAGCTGGATGTCCAGTAGAAGCAATCAGCGAAGGTTCTCCATACGTTATCGATGCTGATGCTTGCATCGATGGTGGTGCTTGTGCAGATACATGTCCTGTAGGCGCACCTGCAGAAGCTTAGTTCTTCGAGACATTCTATCATGCATGATTTATTATTAGAAAATCCCGTAGCAACTGCTACGGGATTTTCTTTTGTATCCGATTTTTAATTATTTACGGTTCTCTTGCTCCTTGCTGCTAATCAGGAAAGAAAGCGTATGCAAACTCTCGCTCAGATGAACGTCCTCGATAGCAATGTCATCCGGAATATCCAAATCAATCGGTGCAAAATTCCACAGCCCTTTCACGCCACCTCGAATCAGGGTATCTGCCACTTCTTGTGCATTTTCTCGGCCGCAGCAGATAATTCCGATGTCAATGTCGTTATCCCGAACGTACTGCTCCAGCTCCGAAGAATGCTGAACTTGCACACCGTTAATCGCCAAACCCACAACGGTAGGATTCACATCGAAGAGACCTACGATGCTGAATCCGAACTTATGGTGCAGGATATGGTTTGTAATTGCCTGACCCAGATGCCCGACGCCGACCACAACCGTCTTATACTCGCGGTCCAGGCCAAGAATCTTATTAATCTCCGTATAAAGATGTTCTACACTGTATCCATATCCCTGCTGTCCAAATCCACCGAATGTATTCAAGTCCTGACGAATCTGAGAAGCGGTGTATCCGATGAGTTCGCTCAACTCATTGGATGAAATCTTCTTGACACCCTGATTCCGAAGCTCTGCCAGATATCTTCTATATCTCGGCAGTCTCCGAATAATTGCGTTTGATACCCTTGTGTTATTCTTCATACGTTACCTTACTTTCTTTATCGTGTCTGTGTTAAGTTACAATGCCTAAAGCCCCGAGAAATTACTCCTCGTGGCTGTCCACATAT
Source organism: Mogibacterium sp. (assembly GCA_050872185.1). Classification (GTDB taxonomy): domain Bacteria; phylum Bacillota; class Clostridia; order Peptostreptococcales; family Anaerovoracaceae; genus Mogibacterium_A. The sequence goes on along the minus strand of JBNMGJ010000155.1, from coordinate 2,818 downwards.
TCTACCAGGTCACGAACGGTCTCAAATTTCTCCGCTTCCTCATCTGGAATTTCCAGACCGAAGGCTTCTTCAATACCCAGGATAATTTCTACTGCATCCAGAGAATCTGCCTCCAGATCCTTCATGAGATTTGTATCCATTTCCACCATATCCTCGTCAACGCCCAGCTGGTCGACGATCAGTTCTTTAATTTTATCAAAAGTCATTGTTCTTCCTCCAATTTATAATTTTACAGTGTCAATTATAGTGAAAACACCACTTTAATGCAAGTTTTTTTATTGAAGTTCCATCCATTCATCGTAATAGACTTCCAATTCTTGCTTATATTCTTCCAGTTTCTGTCCTTGCTCTGTTAGGAATTCCACATCGCTCATATTGTCTGGATTGCAGAGCGCTTCCTCAGTGGATTGGATTTTCTCCTCCATCTCTTCGATGTGGGCTTCCAGTTCTTGAAGCCGTCGTTCCTTCCGTCGCTGCTCCGCTTCCTGTTCTTTCCGAAGTCTCCGCTCTTCTTCGGGGGAAAGTTCCTGGGATTCCAAGGATGTACTTTCATCCGTATTCTCGGCTTCCAAAGCTTTCCGTTCTTCACTCTTTTCCAGATAGTAATCGAACTGTCCTTTGTATTCCACGATTCCGTCTGGGGTAAGTTCAAAGATTCGAGTCGGTAACTTCTGAAGGAGATACCGGTCGTGAGAAACAATAATCAGCGTTCCATCAAAATCCATCAGCGCATCTTCCACCACTTCTTTCGCATCGATATCCAGATGGTTGGTCGGTTCGTCTAGCACCAGCGTGTTCGCACCAGAGAGCATCAATTTAAGCAAAGATAGCTTTGCCTTCTCCCCTCCAGAAAGACTTCTTACTTCCTTGAACACATCATCTCCTCGGAACAGGAAACGCCCCAGAATCGACCGCATTTCTGTGTCCGTATAGAGATGATAGGCATTCTTCATTTCACCCAGCACGGTCTCATTATCGTTCAGCAGTAGCTGTCCCTGATCGTAATATCCGAAGTTCACGTTATGTCCAATCTTCAGATATCCTCGGTCCGCTTTCTCCTGTCCCATAAGGATTCGAAGAAGCGTGGTCTTTCCCACACCGTTCTCGCCGATGATGCAGATTCGCTCGCCCTTCTTGATATCGAAGGATACGTTGTGAAACAACTTTCGTTCACCGAAAGACATTTCCAAATCCTCTGCCAACATCACGTCATTTCCGCTCTTATACTCGGAGTAGAAATTTAGTTTCATGCGATTATTGGTCTGCACTGGTCGATCCTTGACATCCATATGCGCCAGGCGTTTCTCCCGGGACTTCGCCCGATTCACCAGCTTCTCGGTTCCTCTTTCCTTGAATTTCCGAATCAGTTCTTCCTGCTTTGCAATTTCCTTCTGTTGCTTCTCGTATTCTCGGAAGGCCACTTCCATCCGTTCTTCATGTTTCACAAGGTATTCCGAGTAATTTCCCCGGTAGTCGGTTAGATGGCACTGGCTCACTTCGAAGATTCGATTTACCAGCTGATCCAGAAAATATCGGTCGTGGGAAACCACAATAATCGTGCCCTTATAGCTCTTTAAATACTGTTCCAACCAAGCCAGCATCTGAAGGTCCAGATGGTTGGTCGGCTCATCCAACATCAGAATATCCGGATGTTTTAAAAGCATACAGGCCATCGCTAGACGTGTTCGTTCTCCGCCGGAGAGCATTTCGATTTTCTTTCCGTGTTCCGACTCCCCGAACCCCATATTCCGCAGCACGGACTTCAGTTCGCTCTTGTAAGTATATCCGCCCTGTTCCTTGTATTTTTCCATCAGGGCCGTATACTGTTCCAAATTCCGATTGAAATCCGGGCTCTCGTGGTCCGAAATCGCCACTTCCAGCCGTCCGATTTCCTCTTCCATCTGATGAAAATGGGTGAAGGTTTTCTCCGCTTCCTCCAGCACCGTTCCCTTGGAAAAGAAGTGGTTCTTCTGTTTCAGGTATCCCACTGTATATCCGTTCCGGACATAAAAATTTCCAGAGGTAGGTGTGTTTTCACCGGACAGGATGGAGAGAAGGGTCGTCTTTCCGGCACCATTCGGTCCCACTATTCCGATTCGATCTCCCTGATTCACGCTGAAGGTTACATCTTCCAGAATGGTATCCACTCCGTAGCTCTTACTTATTTGACTTGCAGACATTATCAGCATATCTGTACTCTAGAATTCCAGTCCCGGAACTGCATCCAGATCCAGGTCTGTATATTCTCCTTTCTTCATATTATAATACGCAGAACATGCAATCATGACTCCATTGTCCGTACAATACAGCGGGCGAGGCTGCAGAACCTCAATTCCGTATTTTCCCGCTTCTTCATGCAGCATTTGTCGCAGCCTGGAATTAGCCGCAACGCCACCGGCTACCACAATCTTGTCCTGCTCGTAATTTCTTGCTGCGGTCACCGCTTTATTTACAATGACCTCCACCACTGCTTCCTGGAAGCTGGCCGCCATGTCCGGAACAGAAATTTCCCGTCCCGCTTGCTTCTCGGAATTGATATAGTTCAGTGCAGCTGTTTTTAGCCCACTGAAACTGAAATCATAGCTTCCCTCTTCCAGATAAACCCGCTTGAATTCAATGGCGTGAGGATTTCCATCCTTCGCCGCCCGATCCACCTTCGGTCCGCCAGGATAACCCAGACCGATGACCCGGGCCACTTTGTCAAAAGCCTCTCCGGCTGCATCGTCCCGCGTTCCGCCAATGGTCTCACACTGATTGTAATCTCGGACGAAGACGATATTCGTATGTCCACCAGAAACCACCAGTCCCATGAAAGGAG
>JBNMGJ010000255.1:0-2155 GCA_050872185.1 Mogibacterium sp. | reverse complement strand
CTATCACTGCAGTCACAAGCCGGGATATCACCTGGGCTTCGGCTAGGGAAACCTGGGGGAGACCATGGAACGAATTGAACTGGAAAGGATTATGAGAGAAGATGAACCGAACGAACGGCAGATAATAGAGGATATTTAATGAAATAGATTCATTGCGTTTTTCTCGGAGATTTAACCAAAACGAAAACCTGCATCTGTCAGCAACAGCTTGACAATGAGCCTCTCGGAGCATGCTAGGCTGGTGCCAGATGGCGTGACGCGGCGTTGCCGCTCCTGCCAGCCTGGCACTCGAGCCAAGCATGCTCCTTCTCATTGTCAAGCTGTTGCTTTCGATGTAGGTCATTTACGGAAATCTTCGAGGCAAAGTAGAAGGCTTTTTTGCAGGCGGCCGCGGGTTAACGAAAATCTGGGAGAAATATGCCAAATTTCGTTAATCGAAAGGCCCGTGCTGGCCTCCTAGCGGCCGTGGGTTAACGAAAATCTGGGAGAAATATGCCGAATTTCGTTAATCGAAAGGCTCGTGCTGACCCTTGAGCGGCTGTGGGTTAACGAAAAACCAGGGGAAATATGCAAATCTTCATGAACCGAAGGAACCCGCCCACGGCATGTGAAATAACCGATGTATGCAAAAAGATAAACCAAATTTTAAGAAGGATTTAAAATATTGATATTCTTTTATCGTTGTTTTTTCTTTATATCGTTTGGAAATTGTGGTATTCTAAGAAAGTAGAATGGGAACTAAAAATTGGTTTACCAGTTGAAGCGACCTTTGACCAAAAGGATGACCATAACCAACGGAGTATGCAGAGGCCGGAAGGAGTAGTGTTGTGAGCAATCAAGAGAAACATTCATGTGTGGATTGTGGCGTATATAACTGCCATACTCGGGATAAGTCCTATCCGGATTTTTGCCTGACAACGGAGCTATCGGAAGAGGAGAAGGAAGAGGTCTGGAACCTTTATGCGGAAGAAGAGAACCAGAAGGTCTCAGTGGTTTCCGCACAGATTGAATCGGACTTCTATCTGAGATATACCCGGGTGCAGGAAATTGTGGCATTTGCAAAACGGATGGGGTACCATAAGATAGGGATTGCCACCTGCGTGGGACTCATTGAGGAAAGTCGAATTTTTGCGCAGATTCTCAGGAAGAATGGATTTGAAGTCTACGGGGCGCTGTGCAAAGTGGGCTCTTTCGATAAGACGAGAGTGGGAGTTCCAGAGAAGGATACGGAGATTACCGGAGGTGTAATGTGCAATCCGATTCTGCAAGCGAAGCTTCTCAACCGGGAAAAGACGGACTTCAACGTCGTTGTGGGATTGTGCGTAGGCCATGACAGTCTGTTTTATAAGTATGCGGATGCGCTGTGTACAACTTTGGTAACCAAAGATCGGGTGATGGGACATAACCCAGTGGCGGCGCTGTATCAGACCCGTTCCTATTACAGCCGTTTGAAGAATGAGACCATTCCGGCGTATCCGGAGGTGCAAGTTTCGCAAGAAGAGATTGAGGACAAAGAGATTCAAAGGTAAGTATAAAGTAATAAGCAAAGAAAAAATGATTCTGGAGGAAAAGAATGCTGACAGGAAAGCAGAGAAGTTTTTTGAAGAAGCTGGCACAGACCAGTGATCCGGCGGTGATTATCGGAAGGGCGGGCCTAACCGACACGGTAAAAACCACCATTGACGAATATCTGACTGCCAACGAACTTCTGAAAGTTGCAATTCAGGAGGGGGCAGAGCTGGATGCTAAGGAGACCGCCAACCAGGTTGCGACGGAACTTCACGCGGAGTTCGTACAGGCCATCGGTCGTCGGTTCGTTCTGTATAGAAGAGCCAAGGATCCAACAAAACGCAGAATTACACAGCGACTTCATGACGAGGTATAGCATTGCCGGAAGTTGCTGCACGTAATATATTTATTTTTACAAGAGGAAGGAGTTACAGATGCATAAGATTGTACTGAAGAAACAACTCAGCCACGACATGTTCTGGATTGAATTCGAGGCACCTTTCGTTGCGAAGAAGGCAAAGCCGGGACAGTTCATCATTTTCCGTGTGGACGAATACGGAGAAAGAGTTCCGATTACCATGGCTGGAACCAATAAGGAGACCGGAACGGTTACTCTGATTTTCCAGGCGGTAGGAAGAAGCACCAT
>JBNMGJ010000305.1:0-1227 GCA_050872185.1 Mogibacterium sp. | reverse complement strand
GGAGCACCACTTTGTGCCGCCTTAGAAATAGTCCCGGAAGTTCCGGTGATTGAGGGCCACAGGGCCTAGGCGTCTTGAAACTGTATGCGGTAAGGAGGTGAAAAGATGATTATCAATGGAGAAAAGAAATCCTACGACAAGTCCATGACGGTGGCCGAAATGCTGGAAGCGGAAGGCTACAAGAGAACCGCCGTTGCGGTGGAGGTGAATCTGGAAATCGTGCCGAAGACGGCTTACGACACTAGAGTTCTGCAGGAAGACGATGCCATTGAAGTGGTTAAATTCATGGGAGGGGGCTAGAGCGCCCTCGCTTCATTCATAGGGTAACAGGGACGAATACTATGAATTACCGATACAGGTAGAAAGGCGCATATAATGAAAGATGACAAATTAATAATCGGCGGACACGAGTTTAACTCCAGATTCATTCTGGGATCCGGCAAGTACGATTTGAACCTGATTAAGGCAGCGGTGGAGAACGCGGAAGCGGAGCTGATTACCGTAGCCGTACGCCGTGCCAATGCAGGAGAGGAGAATGGCGGATCCATTCTGGACTACATTCCGAAGGAAGTCACCCTTCTTCCGAATACTTCCGGTGCAAGAACCGCGGAGGATGCGGTTCGAATCGCCAGACTGGGAAGAGAGCTTGGTTGCGGAGACTTCGTCAAGGTGGAAATCATGCGGGATCAGAAGTATCTTCTTCCAGACAACCAGGCCACCATTCAGGCCACGGAGATTCTGGCAAAAGAAGGTTTTATCGTAATGCCGTATATGTACCCGGATCTGACGGTGGCGAAGGATCTGGTGGAAGCCGGTGCATCGGCGGTAATGCCCCTGGCATCTCCAATCGGTTCCAACAAGGGATTGGCAACGAAAGACTTCATTAAGATTCTGATTGACGAGATTAATCTGCCGATTATCGTGGATGCAGGCATCGGAAGACCATCCCAGGCATGCGAAGCTATGGAGATGGGTGCGGCGGCCATTATGGCCAATACGGCGCTGGCAACAGCCGGAGATATTCCAATGATGGCCAATGCCTTCAAGAAGGCGATTGAAGCCGGAAGAGAGGCCTACCTATCCGGACTGGGTCGTGTGCTGGACAAGGGGGCAGCAGCCTCTTCCCCAGCAGCCGGACAGATTCATAAGTAGGTTGGAGGCAGCGAATGAAGGACGAAATTCTGGTGATTACAAGCCGGAAACGCTTTGATTCGGAGAAGGAATTCC
>JBNMGJ010000161.1:0-4317 GCA_050872185.1 Mogibacterium sp. | reverse complement strand
GTGGTAATCGCCGGATGGTACATAGTATACGTCCATGCCATTGGCTTTCATTTTTTCTCGAAGTTCAAGTACTTCTTTTTTCATGTCTTTCACCTCTTTTTATTTAGTTCACACCCTTTCGGGCACGTACTATAGTCAATCCGGTTCAAAAGATTTCTCTCAAACCATCTCTCATTATAGCACTATAGGCAAAAAAAGTAATGGTTTTATGTTTTATTGTACAATTCAATTCTAATTCAGTGGGGATGTCTGATATAATAGAAAAAACGGACAGATTATCCTGGAAGGAGAGACGAATGAATATTACAGTGTACTGCGGTTCCAGCATGGGCTCGGATCCGGAATATAAGGTGGCAGCCGAACGACTGGGAAAGTGGATTGCAGAGAAAGGCCATACGTTGGTCTATGGCGGAGGAAATGTGGGACTGATGGGAATCATCGCGGATACCGTTCTCCAGAATGGCGGAAGAGTCATCGGTATCATCCCAGAATTTCTCCTGCACTGCGAGCAGGGTCACGAAGGCCTTCATTCTTTGGAAGTGGTGGACTCCATGTCGGTTCGAAAGAAGCGTATGATTGAACTGGGCGATGCCTTCGTCGCTATGCCGGGGGGCATTGGAACCCTGGAAGAAATCACCGAGGTGCTGACACTAAGGCGACTTCGTCAGACGGAGAAACGGGCGTTCCTGTATAACATTAACGAGTATTATGAACCCCTTCGTCACACCTTCCAGCAGATGGTGGACAAGGAATTCCTGCCCCAAGAGGAAATGGAGCTTTTTGAGTTCGTTGGAAATGTGGAAGAGCTGGATCGGGCGCTTAGCGAATAGCCTAATCCGGTAAAAGTAGGTTCCTTTCAGCGAATGGAACCGCATCTTCAGAGAGAAGAAAGTGGAGAAGTATCCATGAATACGACAGGAAATATGAATCGGATTCCGGTGGAGAAAGCTTTTTCCGAAAACGGATTTCGGTTGCTTATACAGTTCTGCAGAGAACAGGAAATTGAATATGTGGACGAACTGGCGAACCTGGATCTGGATATACTTTACAGTGTTCCAGGACTGGGAAAAGGAAAGATTCAGAAGATACAGAAACGAATGGATGAGCTGAAGGAAAACAGCTTCACCATTCAAGAAAATGAACCGAAGGAAGCGGTGAAAATTCGCCTTCCGGAAATGTTCTTCGAGAAACTGAACCCTGGGCTGGAGGAATGGGACATTTCCTTTCTGGAAGGGCTGGGATTCCGCAGTCGGTGGACAGAAATACTCCGCGATGCCGGATATCCGAAATTGAAGGATTTGGCACGGATTTCGAAGCACCACGTGTCGACATTGATTGGGAAGAAGAATGTGGAGAACCTGGACGTACTTCGCAGGGAGGTGACCTATTCACCGGAGACGATTCTGAACCGAATTCTGGAAAGAAGTCGAGCGGATCGGAGATTCCAGGCGATACAGCTTCGGGCCAAAGGGTATACGCTGCAGCAAATAGGAGACGAGATGGAGCTGACCCGGGAACGGATACGGCAGATTATCAACCAGTTTCTGAATGAACTGACACCGATTCTTCGGCCAATTATCGACAAAAAAATGGAGCGAAAAGGATACATTCGCACGGCCAAGCTCTTGGATATCTGTGTCGATGACGACTTCGACCGAATTGTCATATTCTGGTGTCGGAACAGCAAACAGGTACAGTATTTCGACATCCTGGATTTGTTTCTTCCTCCGGGCAGTTCGATACAGAAAATTGAACAGGACGTTCTTCGTTATGCGGAGGAAATGGTAGGCGAGGGGCTGGTTCTGGACACGAGAATCCGAGGAGAAATCGAATACAGCATGCGGGATGCGGGATATCCTTTTATCAAGATGGACGGATTCATCGCCATTCTCTTGAATCACGGATATACACTCTATCGGAACTTCATCACGAAGGGAAAGCAGCCCTACGGGAACCTTTGTGCGAGATGTATTGCGGAACATTTTCCGGATGGAATTAAATTATACGAATCCGAGGATCTGGAGAAGCTTCGAGAGTATGTTCGAAGGGAATACGGAGTGGATAAGGTGGGCGAGAACGACCGGGCCCTCAGCACAAGACTGGCCAATTACACAGTGCTTTGTGGCCGAGGTGCGGTTACGGCAGCGGAGAATGTGCACATCAATATTTCTCTTCTGGAAAGAATTCGGAGGCGAATTGATGAAATTCCAGAGGCGGAAATTTATTATGCCGATTTGTTCTCCGAGTTTGAAGAACCTCTTCGGAAGCACAGCAACGTACACAACTACAACTTTCTTCACGGAGTGCTGAAGCTTTATTATTCAGATATGTACGATTTTTCCAGTCGAAATCACCTGACCAAGCGGGGAGAGGGGCTCTCCTCGGGTCGGGTGCCGGACCGCTTGAATGCTTTCATACGGGAAAAGGGAAGACCGGTAAGCAAGAAAGAAATCAAGGAAAGAATTCCAGGAATTACCGGAATTGTCCTGTCCGGAGCAATCAGTGCAGATCCAGAACTGATGCAGTGGGATTACAACAAATTCACATCCCTGTCGGTTCTGGATATCACAGAACAAGATAAAGATACACTGTGGACCATGTTGGAATCGGTGTTGGAGCAGAATGATGGATACTGCAGCGAAGCGCGGCTGTATCGCGAGTTCAAAGGACTAAATTCCGATTTCCGAAAGCGGATTGGAATTCAGAATCCCCACAATCTGTTCTTCCTGTGCGGAAAACTGTACGGAGAGCGACTGGATTTCGCTCGCCCTCACATCGCCAGAAAAGGACAGTTTCCAGCCATGTCCACTTTGCAGATTCTTATGCATTACTTTCGGAATACAGAGACCTTTCGATATGAGGATTTCGTAGAAACCGTACGAAGGCTGGAATGGAATCCGACTACAAGTCTCCTGGTATTCTCCGATTTGGAACGGGACTACATAAGAACAGACCAAAATACTTATGTGCAGAAAGATTTATACATGAAGGAACAGCAAGCGGGATTCCAGGAAGCGCTGACGGCAACGATACAAAGGCACGTGGGAAAGAAATTTTTCTCTCTGATTCATTTCGAAGACTGGGAGGACTTCCCAGAGTGTGGACAGGAATGGAATCCTTTCCTTCTTCGTTCGATTGTGGAGCGGTGTCTTCCAGAATACGAGGTGGTGGATACCCGTAGAAGAGATCGGAGATACGAACGGGGAATTATCGTTCCGAGAGGAAAAGGGGGAACTCTGGAAGATTTGACCATATTACTTTTACAGAAAAAGGGTATTCGTGAACTTCCGGAAGCAGAGATGCTGAAGTTCATGCTGCAGGAGCACCTAATTTACAAGATGATTCCGAAGGAATTGTATCTGGGACAGCGGATGAAATACCGAAACGAGACGTTCTATATACCGGAAAAATAGAAACTTTAAGAGCTCAACAGGGCTGTCACGCTTGTGAAGTGTGGCAGCCCCTATTTATATAGCGTTAATCCGTCAATTTCTTCCGGAAATTTCCGTAGACCTTGGTGCCTTCGGTGACAATCACAAAGGCACCGGGGTCAATTCCTCGTACAACGCTGAGAAGTCGTTCAATTTCGTACTTGGAAATCATGGTGACCAGTATATAGGAATCCTCTTTCGTATACGCACCTTGACCGGTCCAATCGGTAACGCCTCGATCCATTTCCGTTAGAATAGCATCCGCCACGTTATCTTTCTTGGTGAATATCATGGCTTGTACGTTAATGTTCTGGATGAACATCCGGTCCAGGAAAATAGCGAGGATTGTGGTATAAATCAGAGAATAAATCACAATCTCGATATTAAAGAGGAACAGGCAAATTCCGTAGATGAAGATATTCATAATAATGCCGATGATGCCGACCTTGGCATTGGGATGCCGGATGGCCATGCATACGCCGATGATGTCTTGCCCTCCTCCTGAAGAACCACCGCGCATTACCATTCCAGCACCACTTCCGGCGATGACGCCACCCACGAAACAGGCGGTGAGGGTGTCGTGGATGATGGGGTTCGCTGGTGTTGGCACGATTGCCAGTGCAAGGGATGCAATTCCGATGGAAACCAGAGATTTAAAGCAGAATTCTTTTCCCACTACTTTGTACGCCAAGAAGAACAGCGGAACGTTCTCTAGAAAGTAGATTACGCCTACCAGGTCGAAACCGGCGGGAATCGGAACATGTAGAACATTCACGCAGAATAAGCGCAGGAGCTGGGCCATCCCCATGAACCCTCCGTTGTACAGACCCAGTGGGGTGACAATCATGTTGACGCCCACCGCAAAAAGAATATTGCCGCCCACCAT
>JBNMGJ010000282.1:0-1558 GCA_050872185.1 Mogibacterium sp. | reverse complement strand
CCCCCCAGGTCTCATAGATACGATCTTCAAAATCTTTGGGATCGTAGGTTTTAGCAAGATTTTTCTTCATGTATCTCTCCTATCTCTCCATCCGGTAACAAAATACCGGAGTTATTTTCTTCTTCCGACACTAGAACACCTGGTGCCGAATCCGTTCCATCTGCTCATCCACAGACGCCAAAGTGGTGGCACACTGAGTCAGCTGAAGCTGAATGTCCTCCGAAAGTGCCCCTTTGTTCTTGTACTTCAGTTCATGTTCCAGACTCGCCCAAGTATCCATGGCGATGCTTCGGAACTGAATCTCCACCGGTACCGTTGCCCGGCTGTTCACTAGAAATACCGGAACCGTAATTACCACGTGCAGACTCCGATAACCGCTGGGCTTCGGATTCTTACAGTAATCCTTAATCTTAATCAGGTTCACGTCGGACTGCTTCAGAAGGAGCTCCGACATGGTGTATATATCTTCTCTGTAGTTACATACCACTCGAATTCCAGCAATATCGTACACTTCATCCCGCACCACATCCAAATTGTGAATCGGGTCCTCAATACCATATCGCTCCGCCTTGTCAATCAGGCTGTCAAAGGATTTAAGCCTGGACTGCATGTGGTGAATCGGCACATAGGAGTGTTTCATCCGGAAATCATCGCCTAGAACATCCAACTTCGTGCTGACCTCCCGAATCGCTGCACTGTACAGCAGATTGATGTCTTCAATCTGTTCCTGCAGTTCTTGATTCGTCTGAAGGCTCTCCGGGATGCTATTAGACATATCGTCCGGCTTGTAATATTGGGAAAAGGTCATACTACTCTGCCTTTCTTTTCTTTGCCGCTTTAATCACGTTCCGAAGAAGTAGCGTGGTGGTCACGGTGCCCACACCACCTGGAACCGGAGTGTACTGGATGGAGTCTGCCAATTCGGTCTGCTCCAACGCCTTTGCATTCAAATCTCCCGCCATCTTGCCGTCGGAACCGGTGCCTGCTCCAGCGTCCACGATAATCTGTCCTTCCCGGAAGAATTCCGGTCCGTAGGATTCAATCTGTCCCGTTGCCAGTACCACGATATCCGCGTTCCGGCAAGCATCCTTCAGATCTTCCGCCCGTGTCCGCGTGTGACATACCGTAACGGTAGCATTGGCATTCAACATCATCAGCATCAGCGGTTTTCCAATGCGGATGCTTCGTCCTACAATCGTGACTTTCTTTCCCTTCAGTTCAATGCCATTCTTCTGAAGAATTTCCATGCAGGCCTCTGCCGTACAAGCACAGAAGTAATCTTCTGTAGACTTCTTCGCGTCGAAAAGGTTCGCGTAAGACGCATCGGTAATTGCATCGATATCCTTCTCTGGACTCAAAAGCGCTTTCATCCGCTCTTCGTCCACGCCCTTCGGGAATGGCATCAGCATGATAATGCCGTGAACGCTATCGTCCCGGTTCAATGCCTGAAGGCCGGCTTCCAGTTCTTCCTGGGAAGTGCCTTCGGGATAGACTTTGTTCACGCATTCAATACCGTATTTATCTGAATTCTTCCGGATAGCAGCTTCGTAGTACATAT
>JBNMGJ010000269.1:0-1892 GCA_050872185.1 Mogibacterium sp. | reverse complement strand
GGTCCCAGCAATGCCACAATTCCCTTCTCCGGGAAATCCAGAGAGGTCTCGTTGATGACATGAATTTCGTTGGCTTTCTTTCGGTTGAAATATTTGTTGACATTACGTAACTGAATCATGTCTACGCCTCCTCTCTATAGACTTTCATGGCACTCTTGCTGAAGATTCGACGAGAGTACCGCTTCGCAATCAGCAGCGACATCAGAAGCAATCCGATTAACAGAAGCAGATAATCCAGTGGCGTCAGGAAGGCCAGGCTTTCGTTCACCGCCGGAATCGGAATAACGCCCCTTCGTACCAGCACCGAGCCAATCAGGACGGCGCCATAGGAAATGGCCATCATCAGCAACAGTTCGATTCGAAGGATGTTATCCGTGTTCTTCTTGCTGGCGCCCAAAATTCGCAGCGTGGAATAGTAGGAATTCCGAGAGCGCATAATCAGGCGGATGACCGCGTAGGCGATGAAGAACAGGACGATGAACTCCAGTGCCAGACGAACTACGCTGAAGATTCGGAGAACGAAGCCCATTCCACCGCTGGCATCGGTCAGAGTATCCTTAACGGTGAGGACTTTATATCCCGCATTGGTCAATGCGCTGACGATTTGATCGGATAATTTCTCGTCCTTCATGAATACGCTGCTCTGGTAATTGCCCTTGTTGAACATGGCATTGTAATCCGACTTGCTGATGTAGACTCTGGATGCATAGGTATCGTAATCTTTCTTGGACAAGCCCAGGAGGCTCTGGATATTGGAGCTCTTGAACACCTGTGCAATTCGGAAATCTTTGTCTTCCGTAAAGTAGTGATTCTTAATATGAATCCCCAGGGTCTTCCCCGTTGCCGCCCCGTTATCGTAGAACTGGTAGGCCTGATCTTCAGAAATGTAGGCCTGTCCCTTCGCCACCTTGTCCGACGGGAACACCGCCTGCATTCCGCTAACATCGTTCTTCGTGCCGCTGTAGTCCAAAGTGGTTTTGGAGGAAGCCGCCGTGGTCTTCACCAGAATTCTTGCCGCCACGTTATCGGTGACATAGATGAAGGTATTCCCGTTCGTGGCTCTTCCGGAATCATCGTCCATGAAAATCACGCCGACAATCTTCACCTTGTCCTTAAGGAGTCGGTCTCCCCAGTCGATGACGGACTGGTTCATGGCATCGATGTAGTATTTCTTACCCAGTATTTTCTTCCCCATTCCCTTGATGGTGTCATAGGAATAGGTGTCTTGATCTAGCGCCAAAACCACTTCCGTATCCTTCTCCGGCATCCGTCCAATGGTGGGTTTCTGATTCTTCAGACTGCTTACCGGATACATGGGGCCGCTGATGTCCACATTATCCGACTCGAACATAATTCCCGTATCAATGCCCGCATCCCCCTTGACGATGTAATCCACGTTGTCCATCTTCTGAAGGGCATCGTAATCCGAGGTGGTAAAAGAAGTTCCGTCCTTCTTCGTGAGAATCAGCCGCTCCGCCGAGGTATCGGTGAAGTATTCGTTGTACCCTAAGAGATCATTGGTGTGCAGAGACTGCTTGGTGGAAGCGTACTGCCCCAGCACCGCCGTTGCCACAAAGATATAGACAAGAAGAAGCAGCAGGAACTTCGCCGGAAGGTTGAAGGTGTTCCGGACGCCTAGTTTTAGCTGAGTGCTAAAAGGAACTTTCCCATAGACCGGCTGGTCCGACTTCGCCGCTTTGGCGCTTCTTCTGGACCTTCTCTTACTTTCCGTTTCACCGCCAGGTTCGGTTTCGGAGGAATAGGAAGAATACTCTGCATACTCCGAATATTCTCCGGATTCCGCATCGCCGGCCCCGTCTGCCTCGGAAGGCTGGATTCTTTTATCCTCAATCAGACGGCCATCGTGCATGGTGAGCTTCCGGGTCACATAG
>JBNMGJ010000200.1:0-3392 GCA_050872185.1 Mogibacterium sp. | reverse complement strand
GTTAAGCCCCTCTTATTTTCATTCGCTACGCTTCTCCCGTTACAGGTTCCTGCAGCAACCTCTCGTAGATTTTTAGGTCCTCATCTTTGAATACGTTAAAAATAACTTGCTGAATTCCAGACGATTCCGTTCCATCCTGCTGCGCCAGAAATTGCTTCACCGTGTCTACCGCAATCTCCGCCGCCCTTCTCTTCGGGAATCGGAACACCCCGGTGGAGATACAGCAGAACGCAATGCTTTTCGCTCCCTTTTTCTGGGCCAATTCCAGACATTTCCGGTAGCAGCTGGCTAGAAGTCTTTCGTCCTCCGGTGTAACCTCCCATTGGATAATCGGGCCGACGGTGTGAAGCACATATTTCGCCGGCAGATTGTAACCGGATGTAATCTTCGCCTGACCTGTTTCCTCTTCGTGGCCTTGAGCCTCCATGATTCGATTCATCTCAAGGCGAAGTTCTATCCCTGCATAGGTATGGATGAAGTTATCGATGCAGGCATGCATCGGTGCGAAGCACCCCAGCATCTTATCATTGCAGGCATTCACGATGGCATCGCACTCAAGGGTGGTAATGTCTCCCTGCCAGACATACAGTCTGGAATCCGATGCCACTGGATTTAAATCCGTTACCGGGGTAATCCCCCGTTCCCGATTCCGTTCCTGCAGGTATGCATCTTGTACCTTAAGAAATTCATCGGAAAGCGGGAATGGCATCCGCACATTCATCAGCGATCGAAGCAACGTCTCCTGTTCCTCCTTCCCAGACGGCACTTTCTGTCCGTAGAATCTAGGATTTTCCCGAAGCAGATACTGTATCAGAAATATTCTTCGTTCTGTCTGTGTCATTTCGCTTCCTCCTTCCGCAGATCCTTTATGGCCCTTGCCATATCCTCACCGATACCTGCAGCCCTTGCTGATAGCGAATTGGGTATCACTGCCTCGTTTCGATTGAGCCGAATTAGATGATACGATTCATTCTCTCGCATCAACTTCTCAAAGGGGAATCGGATGATAATCGGAGTGTTGAAACCTACTCCCAGCTCCAGCAGTACAATCTTCTTTCCTTTCATTCGTTCCAGAAAATCTGCATATCGGTCCGCCATCTCGTGCCACGCCTCATCTTCCACGAAAGATCCATCGCACCGTAGATGCATGGTCATCGGTCCACCACACACTGGACACCTTGGCACCAGCGATGACGGAATCAGGCAGTTCTTCCGAGTCTTGTCCATATCTCGGAACAGTCCCTCCGCATCGTAGACTCTCGGATGACATCCCCGGGCGCACTGAATTTCGCCGTAATCTCCCTGCGTGGCAAAGATGCGGTCCGAATCAAATCCCGCCTTGTAGAATTGATGATCCACGTTGGTGGTCAGTACGAAATACTCTTTGTCTTGAACCAACTTGTACAGATCCTGATACAGGGTCAGGGCCGGAGGATCGATTCGATTCATCAACGCGTGTTTCGACCAGTAGCCCCACTTCGCTTCTTCCGATGGAAATGGGTAAAAACCAGCGGCGTACATATCTGGCATATTCTGCTTTCCATATTTGTCGATGAATTCCTGGAAATGGTCCGTGAATCTACGTCCGCCGTATTCCAGCCCAGCCGCCGTAGACGCCCCAGCGCCAGCACCGACGATGATGCCATCCGCCTCCTGAATCCATCGAGTGCTTCGCACAATCTGTTCCGGATAGGGAATCTTCTGGAACACGTAATCCCTCGCCGCTTCTGCGGATAAGAGCTGATTCCAATTCACGTGTTTCTTCCCGGCTCCGGGGAACTTGATGATGTTCATTTTACCCTCTCCTTTCGATACACTGCTTCGGACAAATTTCGGCACATCTGCCACAGTGGAGGCAGTGATTCTGGTTAATCACTACCGGTACCCTAGTAATATCAATACATTTCTGTGGGCAGACAGAATAGCAGAGCTTGCAGCCGATGCAGTCATTTCCTACGTAATATCCCGGTGACATACTCTCTTCCTCACCGATAGAGATGGTATCCCGGAAGATTTTGCTTGGATTCGTAATATCGAAGAATTCCCCATGGGCCTTGTACAGCTGGAAGACCTCCAGGGCCTCTCTCGTGTCCGCCGGATAGATTTTTTCCATGTACGGATTCTTCTGGAACAGAATATCCAGTTTCTCTTTTCCGATATTTCTCACCGCACCGCGGAGGGATACTGAGAATTGATCCTTCACCCCAGAAATGGCGATGAACTTCTGCTCCATCAACTGATCATAGAACGCCTTTCCCTTCGCAGTTAAGAAATAGATGCCCTCGGAATCGTAATGCATCATATCGATAATGCGAGTTACCGGATGTCCGTCTTTTCCGTTGGTGGCAACGGTTACGGAGTGAATTTCCTCCACTAGAGTCTTCAAATAATTCATTCTCTGCCCTCCTTCTATATTATTACTTTAATTTCGCTCCTGCTATCTGCAAAATATTCCCGCAAGACAACGCTTACGGGAACATTCTACCACACATCTCTGCGTATTTCTTAGAATTCGTATGGCGCATTGCCGGAGAAGTCTGCGATAACACCATGTGGATTCTCCAGATAGAATACCTCAAAGATTGGGTTATCTGCCGTCTGATACTGACCCTTCACGATTGGATTATTCATGCAGCCTTCCTTCACTGCCATGTTGTTTTCAAACACAGCCTTACCGTGGAGACGAAGCCATGCGTACTCCGGAGAAGATACTGAAACCTCTACCTCTGGGTTCTCCTGCATATCCTTGTACACTTCCTTGGTGTTGTTCGTGCAGAACCACAGCTTCCCATCCTGCTCGAAGCAGAACATGAACGGACGGCACTTCGCCTTTCCATCTCTACCCACGGTAGCCAGATACTGCACCGGATTCTTCTCCAGAAATTCTACAACCTTCTGCATAATGATACCTCCTTCATGATATCTCTATTAATGTGATGCTACTGTCCCGGAACGCTACTGCTGTTCGCAGGGATTGTTTTGACGTAACCATTCGTGTTACATCTGATATTGATAATATACTACCGTTTTGTTGTAATGTCAACAGTTACATCAAAATATTTTTAAAAAAAATTCGGGACTTCGTAATCCACCGAAGTCCCTCGCCAAAGAGCTTATTCACCTGTATACTTTGTTACATCTTCCTTCACATCTTCCAATGTCATGGACGCCAACTTAGCTTCCATAGCATCCTGCACCTGATGAAGCCGACCATCCAGCACCCGGTGAATATTCTTTCCTACCGGACAAGCAGGGTTCGGATTCTCGTGGAAGTGGAACAGATTCTCATCCGGCGTGCATTCCACCGCACGGTAGATATCCAGGAAGGTGATTTCCGATAATGGCCGGGTAATCGTCACCCCGCCGGTGCCACGGGACACCTCCACCAGTCC
>JBNMGJ010000121.1:0-5589 GCA_050872185.1 Mogibacterium sp. | reverse complement strand
TTCTTACATCAAGCCATTCGGCAGTGGAACCGGTACCAGATGGCGGAAAGTGCAGGCGATTCTTCAGTGCCAAAGGTGGACTGCACGCCGTTTTTCTCTAGTCTTCCTTTTGATTTGACGGAAGGTCAGACTCGTGCGGTACAGGATATTACGGAGGATCTTAGCAAGAAACAACCCATGAATCGACTGGTTCAAGGAGATGTAGGCTGTGGCAAAACGGTGGTGGCGGAGGCTGCCATGTATCAGGTCACTGCCTCAGGAGGCCAGTGTGTCTTCATGGCACCTACCGAAATTCTGGCTAGGCAGCATTTTGACAAGGTGTCAGAAACCTTTGAGAATCTAGGCGTGCACTGCGTTCTACTGATTAGTGCACTGAATGCCAGTGCGAAGAGAACGGTGTTGGAAGAAATTGCAACCGGAAGGGCTCTTGTAATCATTGGAACTCATGCCATCATTCAAGACAATGTAGAGTTTCGCAATTTGGAACTGGTTATCACAGATGAGCAACATCGATTCGGAGTGAATCAGCGCAGACTTCTTCGAGAAAAAACCAGCATTCCTAATGTACTGGTGATGTCCGCCACACCGATTCCAAGAACCCTTCAAGCCACCGTATATGGAGATATGGATTTCTCCATGATTCGAACGAAGCCGGAAACCAGAAAGCGTATTATCACAAGAACCGTTTCGAAACGGCAACGCCCCATGGCCTATGCGGAAATTCGAAAGGAAGTGGAAAAAGGAAATCGGGCTTATATCGTGGTTCCGTCCATTGAAGAAGGGGATGGAACGGTGGCTTCAGTGGAAAAAGTATATGAGGATGCGCGGGAGCTGCTCAAAGAATGCCGAATCGCGGTGCTGCACGGACGAATGAAGCCGGAAGAAAAAGAAACGATTATGGGAGATTTTGCAGAAGGCCGAATTGATGTTCTGGTAGCCACCGTGGTGATTGAGGTGGGAATCGATGTACCGGAAGCTACGATTATGGTGATTGAAAACGCGGACCGGTTCGGACTAGCACAGCTCCACCAGCTCCGAGGACGAGTGGGACGTAGCAACCGCCAATCCTTTTGCTGGCTGATTAATTACAGTCAAAGCGAAAATGCCGCAGAACGGCTCCGGATTATGCAGGAAACCGACGATGGTTTTATCATCAGTGAAGAAGATTATCGGCTTCGAGGTCCTGGGGATATTCACGGGACCATGCAACATGGAAATGCAGACCCGCTGAGCGATTTAACGCGGTATGAGAAAGTGCTTTCCTGCGCCGCAGAAGATGTTCGGTACCTGGAGCCAGGAAACCTTGGAGACGAGATTCGGAAGAAAATTCGCAAATATATAGTTGAAGATTACGAAAACACAATTTGATAGATATAATCTGAAAAAGGAGAGCTTATGAGAATTAATGCGGGAGATTACAAATTCAGACGGATTGTATTGCCGGAGGATATCCGTCCAACCACAGAAAAAGTAAGAGAAGCGATATGCAGCATGGTGATGGCCAATATTCCGGAGGCCAATGTGCTAGATCTGTTTGCTGGATCCGGTGTCATGGGACTAGAACTTCTCTCTAGAGGCGCGAAGCACTGCTGGTTCAACGATTCGTCCAGACGTCACGTATCCATTGTAGAAGAAAATGTGGAAAATTGCTGCGCTCAAGAGAAAGCAACACTGACGACAAAGGATTTCCGGAAATGCCTGGATTCTCTTCACGAGACGATGGATTTGATTATTCTAGATCCGCCGTATCGTTCCGGCTACTACGAAGAGGCGATTGAAAAAATAGCGGAGCTAGATCTACTTAACCGAGAAGGGATTATCGTCGCAGAGCATCTTTATGAGATTTCGTTGCCGGAAGAAATTGCCGATTTTAAGCGGATTAAGGAGAAAAAGTACGGAACAATTGGAGTTGACCTCTATATACGGGGCTAAAACGGTTGCAACGTCTGATTTATTTTGTTAGAATTGACTGAAAAGGTAGGTGTTACAATGACACGCACAGCTTTGTATGCGGGTTCCTTTGATCCGATTACAGAAGGGCACCTGGATATAATTGAACGGGCATCCCATATGTTTGATTCCATCACAGTGGGAGTTCTGGTGAATAATTCGAAGACCCCGCTTTTGACTTTGGACGAACGAATGGACATCGTCCGGAAAGTCACATCTCATCTTCCAAATGTAGAAGTGGAGTGTTTTGGCGGGTTGCTGGCAGATTATGTAAATCAGAAGAAATTTAGTGCAGTAATACGGGGGCTTCGTGCAACGACGGATTTCGAATACGAAATCCAGATGGCGCAGATGAACGATCGCCTTTTTACAGGAAACACCGAGACCATATTTCTCATGACGAATCCGGAGTATTCTTTTATCAGTTCTTCGCTGGTAAAAGAAGTGGCATCTCTTGGCGGAGATGTCCGAGGATTGCTTCCGGAATATGCGCGAGAAGTTATTTCTCGCAAGCTGAGGAATACGAAATAGGATTCAATCAATTCATGATAAATGGGAGGATAGTACAATGAGTGATGCATCCATCAAAGTAATGCAGCTTCTGGACGAGCTGGAGGAGATTCTGGAAACCGCTTCAAAGGTTCCTTTCTCCGACAAGGCTATCGTGGATAGCGATGAAGTTTCGCAAATTATCAGCGATATCCGGCTCAGTATGCCGAAGGACATCCAGCAGGCACAGTGGGTCAAGGATGAGCAGGACCGGATTATCAACGAAGCGAAGCAGGAGTACGACAAGGTCATCGTAGCTGCGAAGAAGCAGGCGGAATACCTTGTTGAAACGGATGTGGTGAAGAGAGAAGCAGAGAAGAGAGCCAATGCGGTGCTGGAAGAAGCGGAAAGCCACGGACGGTATATGAAGCTCCGCTCTTACGAGTACATTGATAAGATGCTCTACGATATGCAGAATGATATTGCCAAGCTGGCTTCGGATTACATTCAGCCGATGAATGACTATTTCACTGAAATGCTGAATGGTATCAACTCCAAGGTGAATGGAAATCGTCAGGAAATGCGGGACATGGCAGAGAGAATCCAGAATCAGGAAGCCTCTTCCAACACCCACTATGCACCTTCCTACGACGAAGATGAAGAATAATATTGTCGGAATTGTTGCCGAGTTCAATCCTATGCACTATGGCCACTGCTATCTGATACAGGAAGCGAAGAAAAGAGCTTCCGCAGAGGCAGTGGTTTGTGTCATGTCCGGAAATTATGTACAGCGAGGAGCTCCGGCAATTCTGGATAAGTGGTCTCGGACGGAAATTGCACTGGAAAATGGTGCGGATTTGATTGTGGAGATTCCGACGGCTCACTGCTTAGGAAATGCGGCGGTGTTTGCGAGCGCTGGCGTGAGGCTCTTGGAATCCATAGGTCTTGTGACCCATATTGCTTTCGGAAGCGAATCCGGCAATTTGCAGGCGCTGCGTAAGTACGCAGAGATTTGCGATCTGCACTCTCTGGGAATCGAGAAGAGGATACGAAAATCCATTGGAGAAGGGCGGAGTTATCCAGCGGCTAGAGAACAGGCTATCTTAGAAGTTGCGGGGGCGGACAGCACGACAAATTTTTCGCTTCACAATCCGAATGATATACTGGGGCTGGAATATCTTCGCAATTTGCACACGCTGGAACCGATTGTAATTTCGCGAAAGGGTGCAGGGTACCACGAAGATGGAAGGGGCGTTGCGGAGGATGATAAATTCCAGAGTAGTACATCTATTCGCAAACGAATTGAAGAAGGAAAACTAGATTCGTCGGTTGTGCCGTGGAATGGGAAGAAATATTCTTTTACAGAAGAGCGGGAAAGCTGGATAGACATTATCCGATATCAGATAATGAACGTTTCACCGGAACAATTGGATGAATATCCCGGCGGGGGAGAAGGCCTTGGATACCGTCTTCAGAAGGTGGCACGCGATGCGACTTCTATCGAGGAACTGATAGAAGGAACAAAGTCCAAGCGCTATACCTATACGAGAATATCCCGTTGGCTTTTCCAAATTCTCCTTGGAATCGACCGAGATTTGCAAAGGCGAGAACCGGATTACATTCGGGTGCTGGGATTTACCGAAAAAGGGCGAGAAATAATTCGAAAATCCAAGAAAAATGAATTGAATTCCTTGCCGTTTATTGTTAATATAAATAAGTGTCAGGTGAGTTCGCCTCTTCTGACAACAGATTTACATGGGGTAGATGTCTATAATCTTCTGGCAGGACGTTCTCTGAGAAGGGACTCCGACTACTGCCGTCGATTAATTATGAAATAATCAGAAAATCTCTTGACATTATATCCATGTGAAGGTATAATCAATTGTTGTAACGCGTAAATAAGAAAAATCAGATAGAGTAATAAGGAGGTGTCGACAGTGGCAGTACCTAAGAGGAAAACATCAAAAGCAAAGACTGGAAGCAGAAAGTCTGCGAATATGAAGATGGGCGCTCCTGGACTTTCAATTTGTCCTCAGTGTCATGAGCCTAAGCTTCCGCACAGAGTTTGTCCGAACTGTGGTTACTACGACGGCAAAGACGTTGTAAGTGAAAACTAATTGCTTTTTGATAGCGAGTGATTCAGGCCTGGCTTGAATCACTTTTTTATTGTCCGTTTATTGCCCGTTTTGCATTTTGACAGAATATAGAGTATAATTGAATGATATTTTGTGGCAGTATGCCGTAAACGACGTAAGATGATGGATAGCAGGAGGGCAAATGGCCGGACGTTCGGATAAGAAAAGTAAGAGCAGAAAACAGAATATTCCTCCGGAGGAAATGGAACGCTCCAAAGCACGAAGAAAGCAGGTGCAGGAACTTCAAGAACAGCGCCGCGAAGATCGGTTGATTCTGGACAAAATCTGGGGTGTTATCTTTCTGGCAGTGGGTGCATTTCTGATTATCACCACACAGATGAACACCACCGGCGCTTTCGGCAATGTGATTCACAACATTACCTTCGGGTTGTTCGCTGTGATGGCATATGTCCTTCCGTATTATTTTGTAGCATTTGCGCTGTGCCTCTTTTTCCAAAAGGTGCAGCACATCAATGGGCGAACCACTTTCTTTTCGGTGTTGATGTTCCTGATGCTTTGCATTTTGAATTCCTATCGGTTCCTGGATCCGATGGATATTCGGCTGTCTTTTTCGGACATTGGAACGTATTTCACCGCAGGAGAGCAGCTCCAGTACGGCGGCGCGGTGGGAATGACCCTGGGCGGAATCATCGTGAAACTCATCGGCAAGCCGGGACTGATTATTTTCGCACTGGCAGGAATCGCGATTTCCATTCTTCTGGTGGCGGACACACCGATTTCAAAGTATATTAACAAGCTACGCGAACGGAAAGAAGAGCAGACCATCCTCAAGGAAATGATGGAAGAAGAACGCATTGCTCGGGTGTCGGAAACCGGCGGCGTCCAGATTCTGAATCCGGTAAAAGAAGAGTCCATTGATTTAGCGCAATCGGGCGAGGCAGAAAGAAAGGCGACGATTCTTCAACCAATGGATGATGAGTCCAGGGTGGCTTTCTTACGAGAGGTTCAGAATGCAGAATTTTCAGACGATTCTTCAGCAGATTTTACAGCAGCT
>JBNMGJ010000104.1:0-6373 GCA_050872185.1 Mogibacterium sp. | reverse complement strand
CGCTCATCGTCTCCGGCATCACGATGATGATGCGATATCCCTTGGCTGCGGCGATGGCAGCCAGGCCGATTCCGGTGTTTCCGGAAGTTGGCTCGATGATAACGGAGCCTTCCTTCAGGTCGCCTCTGGCTTCCGCGTCCTCAATCATTCTCTTGGCGATACGATCCTTAACGGAACCTGCTGGATTGAGATATTCTAGTTTTGCCAGAATTCTTGCCTTGAGTCCCAGTTCTTTCTCCAGGTTCGTGAGCTCCAGAAGGGGAGTTCCGCCTACTAGCTGATCTGCAGATGTATATACTTTAGCCATGTTACTGTTCCTATCCTTTCTCTTACCCGCTACTTGCGGGTGAGTCTATTATAATCGGGAAGGATGAATGAATCAACCTTCCCGACTCTCTATTCCTTCGTATACCCCTATACGAAACGCCTATTTAACTGCTGCAAAGCCTTTCTCCAGGTCTGCGATGATGTCGTCGATGTGCTCGGTTCCGATGGAGAGACGGATGGTGTTCTCCTGAATGCCAGCATCTCTCAGCTCTTCCTCAGTCATCTGGGAGTGAGTGGTGGTTGCCGGGTGGATTACCAGAGATTTCACGTCGGCCACATTAGCGAGCAGCGAGAAGATTTCCAGGTTGTCGATGAACTTAAATGCTTCTTCTCTGCCGCCCTTAATCTGGAATGTGAATATAGATGCTCCGCCGTTCGGGAAGTATCTCTCGTACAGTGCGTGATCCGGGTGATCTGGCAGAGATGGGTGGTTGACCTTCTCTACCTTCGGATTGTTCAGAAGGTACTCGATAACCTTCTTGGTATTCTCCACATGTCTCTCGATACGGAGGGACAGCGTCTCGGTTCCCTGAAGCAGAAGGAATGCAGCGAATGGAGAAATGGTTGCACCGGTATCACGAAGCAGAATGGCTCTTACATATGTTGCAAATGCTGCCGGTCCTGCTGCCTCGGTGAACTTAACGCCATGGTAACTTGGATTCGGTTCCGAAATCCACGGATATCTGCCGGAAGCCGCCCAATCGAAGGTTCCTCCATCAACGATAACGCCACCCAGTGTAGTTCCGTGTCCGCCGATGAACTTGGTTGCGGAGTGAACCACGATGTCTGCTCCGTGTTCAATCGGACGAATCAGGTATGGTGTGCCGAATGTGTTATCGATTACCAGTGGCAGTCCGTGCTTGTGGGCAATTTCTGCCAGGGCTTCGATGTCCGGAATATCACTGTTCGGGTTGCCCAGTGTCTCGATGTAGATTGCTTTGGTGTTCTCCTGGATTGCAGATTCTACTTCATTCAGGTCGTGAACGTCTACCAGTGTAGAGCTGATTCCATACAGAGGAAGTGTGTGCTCCAGCAGGTTCACGCTGCCGCCGTAGATGGTCTTCTGAGCCACGATGTGCTCCCCTTCCTTTGCTAGGGCCTGAATGGTGTATGTGATTGCAGCAGCGCCAGATGCCACTGCCAGACCTGCCACACCGCCTTCCAGAGCCGCGATACGATCTTCGAATACGCCCTGGGTGGAGTTGGTCAGTCTGCCGTAGATGTTGCCGGCGTCTGCCAGACCGAAACGGTCTGCCGCATGTTGGCTGTTATGGAATACATAGGATGTGGTTGCATAAATCGGAACGGCTCTTGCGTCGCTTGCCGGATCCGGCTGTTCCTGTCCTACGTGAAGCTGCAGTGTCTCAAATCTGTAATTATTCTTGTTAGCCATGGTTATTATCTCCTTTTTCTTTCCTTATAATCTGTTAATCTATCTTCCTGCCGCCAGGCGGCAACATGTATTCGCGTCCTTCCAAATGCTACACATTCGTCCGAAGCGGAAATTTTCTCGAACTAGTTTTTCAAAATACAGTCGATTCATGTTGTCCTCCTTACTTTCAAAATCAATCCCAATCTCCTGTGTAGGTAGGTCTCTCAGCGGAATGTTTCGTCGCTTTTTCTCTTCTCTTTTTCTTTCTGCCTACTTACTAGGTGAGTTGGTAGTATTATAATAACCCACTGGGCCATTTCCGTCAATGTGTAAAAATAAATAGTGGGATATAGGCTATGCCTATATCCCACGTTTCTTTTACCGGATGTTTCCGTTCCATATCGTTCCCTGCCTGGATTCTTCCCTCGCCATCCTTGCTTCAGATGACAATTCCGTTACAGTGATCCACTTCGTGCTGAATAATCTGGGCCGTCCAACCGTTGAAGGTCTGACGCTGCAGCTTCCAGGCAAAATCTCGGAACTCCACGGTGATTTCCTCGTACCGGGTGGTTTTCCGGACGCCCAACAGCGAAAGGCATCCCTCTTCCGTTTCGTACGGATTCTTCTTCGACAGAATCACCGGGTTGAACATGACCTGATCCATCATGCCCCGGTTCACGATGATGATGTTCTTCCGAACACCAATCATATTCGCCGCCATTCCCACGCAGCCCTCCCGGTGAGCTGCCAGCGTGTCCATCAAGTCCCGGCCCACGGAAATGTCCGCCTGTGTCGCCGGCTCTGACTTCTGGGTCAAGAATAGGGGATCTTTCATAATTTCTTTTACCATGGTTGTACCTCTTTGTTTGACATTGTGTTCGTTATTTCAGTTTGAACTTCTTCTCTGAGTTCTGCTCGATGGATTTAAGCTCCCGGGCTGCTTTAATCCCATTGTTTGCACACTCCTCAATACGGTGACTGGAACGGCTGTATCCCAGCAAGCCAATCATTTCCCGAGCGATTTCTTCGCGGGTCAGAGGGCCTTTCTCCTGAAGCAGATAGCACACCGCATTCTTTAGTTCGTACTTGCAAATGTCCTCCGGATTCCGCTGTTCACGGAACCGAAAATCAGTATATGTGGTCGGGTCCGTTCCTTTGGTCCACAGGAAACGAACGCCGGACTGGCGCGTAATTTTCACATCTGCTGCTGCCACCAGCTTGTCCAGGTGTTCCGAAATGTTTTTGCTGGCTCTGCCTAGTCCCGTGGTGTTAATCAGGGTGCGGATTAGTGCCGGCTGGCTAATAGGACCCTCCACCTCCACGATTTCCACAATTGCATCCTTGAGCAGCCTCCGCGTCTCCCGGTCGTAGAAGTTGTCGACGGTGATAGTAGAAAGGTCTTTGTCGAATTGAACATAGCCTTTCTTTCGGTAGTGTACCAGTTTCTCCTTCTGTTCTTCCTTCTGCTTCGCCTGCGATTCCGGCGCCGGATTTCCTTCCGGTTTCTTTTCCGGTTTCTTCTTCGAAGCGGAAGCCTTCTGGGTGGCTATTTTTTCTTTTACCGGATTCGATTCCGGTACGGACTCCGTCTGCAGTGCAAGTTCTTGGGACTTTTCAATCTCTGCCACTTTTCTCCGCATCGGGAGGGGGCGAATTCCAATATTCCGGACAATCTGCACATCGATGGTTTCCTGATCCGTAATCTTATTTGCCTCTAATATTCTGAGAAGCTTGTTGGCGTCCTTCTTGGCTTCTTTGTATGACAGTTTCTTTCCCGCCGTCATATCAGTGCATTCCAGCGCCACCAGTTTTCCTTGACGGATGAACTCCCGGATTTGCGCCGTGTCCGAAATCACCGGTTCGCTCAGCCGCCCCTTATCGGTCAGCCATACGCCGGCAAAAATATGGGACGGTGCGGTAATCAGTACCGGATGAAGGCCGAAGGATTCCAGGCAAGAGGCGAACAAAATCGTAATATCCATGCAAGTGGCGAACTTCTGCTGCATTACGGTTTCACTCAGGCGGATGCGCTGGGGACCGAAGAAGCTGGTGGGTGGATTGGAATAGATGATTTCGGATTCGGCGATGGCATTGTATACACCTTCCACCATCTCCTCCACTCGCTTCTTAGTGCCCTGGTACCCTTCTAGCGATGGATTCCTACCGTTTTCCTGCATCCAATGGGCGGCTTTCTGAAGCAACCGGATGATGTCCGGCTGGTTCGGCGTCATGAATGCCGGCAGGAGCACCAGCGCTCCGTTCCATTGATCGTACGGACAGATGGTAACCCGACCGATGCGCTCGGTGACCTTGCGACCGTCCACGATAAGGGTATAGGTTGCAGTACATGTTTCAATCTCCGTTAAACGAGCCAGCTTGTCCGTATCCACGGCAGGGTCATCCACCTCAAATGCGATTTTCTCGCCTGGCGGAACATCGCCCAGGAACACGTCTACCGAAGCAAGAATGTCCGAAGTGAACTCCGCTCGGAATTGGATATTCTCCAGCTTTCGATTACTATCATTGGTAACGTATACATCTCCAATCAGCTGTTCCTGGCCATTGGCGTACATGGCATAGAGAAGGTCCGGCTGACGAAGCAAATCCTCTTCGAAGGTGCCATCCTCCCGAGCATACAGAAATACATTCACCGGTCCAGATGCATTCTTCTCCGTGTTGTACATCACCGCCTGCATGTACTGCTGCATTTCTTCCTCCGGTGCCGGCTCCACACGCATCTTGCATTCTGCATGCCCCAGTTCTAACTCCCCGAGGAACAAGGTGAAGCGAATCTTCCCATTCCGAGTCCGCTTAATCTTCGCGTATTCTTCCAGATTCACCGGCGGATCTTCGATTTCAAATTTTCCGTTGACGTTCGCAAAGGTCCCTTCCGGATACAACAGAATACCTGGGTCCACGATGGCCGGTTCAAACTCGCAGGCAATTCGAACATCCGGTAGTGCCGCCGTGCTTTCATTCCAGATATATCCGTCGCCGATAATCATCTCGTTCCCCTGAATCAAATCTTCCAGATTGATTACCGGATGGCCTAGACTGCGGAAATCCACGTTCAAGTCCTTGTCGATGGACAGCACAATATCCACCGGCTTTCCGGCTTTCTTTTCCTGTGCATTTCCACTTACTCCGATTTGCCCGGACGTTTCTCGCAGGGAAACGCCTTCTTTTACCGGAATCGTATTATGGACGGCTGCTTCCTCCTTGAGGACACCGATTTCAATCATATCCCGAACTTGGTTGACGGTGCGCTGTGCCCCTGCGTACAAGCTCTTCCAGCTCAGATCCTGTCCCGCCGCCGTCCAGCAGGCATTGCAGATTGTTCCATCTGCCACGTATATTTTCCCATCCAAGAATCCCAGGCGTTTTCCACATATCCCGCAGCTCTTTGCCATGAATGCCTCCTCTTTCGTTACTCATACAACTCAGTTGGTATAATTATATTATTGATTCGACGGAACGTAAAGAAAGATTTGCATAAGTAGAGGGCGGCCGGGGCGGCGGTTGGCGAACTTCCGCGGTTCCGAGCGTTTTTCGCCAACCTTTCAAATACCGGATGAGTTCGACATGTGCTAGACTGCTTTTAGCACATTCAGATTCTGGAAACACACTCGTTGTTTCTCTTCCAGTTTCCGCATCTGTCCGGTTGCTGGATGATTATATAGATAATCGATATCATGTGCGATTCTTTCCATGTCCGGTCCAAATTCTGATTCAAAGGAAACAAAGAGGTTAACACCTTGGATAAATCCCAGGTTTCGATAGGTGTCTGTCTTCATCAGATAGTCCTTTCTGTAGTTAACATAAGTATCTGGATGGAACCACATGCCGAGATGTTCCCACAATATGATTTGACCAGTTCTCTTGTGAATCAAGAGAAAATCTGGACGGACGAACTTCCCCTTTTCGTATTCAATGGGGTATTCATAAATTACATAGAAACCGGCCGCACAAAATCGTTCATATAGAACAGATTCCGTTTTGCTCCGCACCATGGTGCCGTCAAAGGTTGAAACTCTGAGGTTCTGCGGATACAGCACAGGAATTGTTTCTTTGTATTTCTTCATTTCAATATATCGCGCATAAGCGATGTTGGTCTCTTCCTGCATCATTTCAGTGTTCAAATCCGAGCTCATTTCTTGGAGTTGATACTGCCTAGGAATGCGTTCTAATAATTGACTCGAATTCATCGGTCTATATATGGTTAGAAAATGCTCCATGGCTTTGATGTTGCAATCGAGACTTCGCTGAATTTCTTTATAGTAGCGTTTTTCACAGATTCGCTTAACCTTAAAGTGCGATGCCGGTCCAAGATATTTAAATTGACCACCCTTTGTTTTCGCATAGAAATATTTTCTTCCTTTCTTTTTCGAACATTTCAATATGATTCCATCTAATTCTGTGTACGAGTTGCATTTCTTTTCAATTTTCTCTTGGAGGATTTTCTGTTCGTCGATTTCCTTCTTCATAATCTCATACGAATTGTCTAACATTATTGATTTCCTTTCTGTCACTGCTCAGTTCAGTTTTAGCAAGACCATTATGCCAGAAAAAAAATTCCCCTTCAGTACACACTTGAAATGATGCGTAATAAAAAAGGACGATAAATGTCATTTTGCGGTTCTTAGAATTGCCCAGACAAAACGTTGGGAGTTCGGT
>JBNMGJ010000319.1:0-1016 GCA_050872185.1 Mogibacterium sp. | reverse complement strand
GGCCACCACTCCTCACTCCTCATTCCTAACTCCTCACTATAAGAAAAAGCCGTCTCAGCTCCATCATCTGGAGCCGAAACGGCTTATTTCCTTAATAGCCCTGCATAGGCATGGCCTGTTTTTTCAATTTCTTCAACGCTTTTCCTTCGATCTGACGAATACGTTCACGGGTAACGCCGAAGTGCTTGCCCACTTCCTCCAACGTTCTCGGTGTGCCATCGTCCATACCGAAGCGGAGAGCCAAGACGCCTTTTTCTCTTTCCGTCAGAGTATCCAGCATCTTGTAAACCTGTTCCCTTCTCATGGTTGCAGCTGCTTCATCTTCCGGAGATGCCGTCTTCTGGTCCTCGATGAAATCGCCCAAATGAGAATCTTCCTTTTCGCCGATTGGGGTTTCCAAAGAAATCGGATCCTGGGCCGCCTTCTTCGCTTCCCGAATCTTCTCCACATTGATTCCCATTTCCTTAGCGAGCTCCTCATTGGTCGCTTCCCTGCCATGTTCCTGCAAGAAACGACGGCCCACGCGGTTCATCTTATTGATGGTTTCCACCATATGAACCGGCACACGAATGGTTCTCGCCTGGTCTGCGATAGAACGAGTGATAGCCTGACGAATCCACCAAGTCGCATAAGTAGAAAACTTATACCCCTTGGTATAATCAAACTTATCTACCGCATTCAGAAGACCAATATTTCCTTCCTGAATCAAATCCAAGAACGGCATCCCGCGGCCAGGATACTTCTTCGCGATAGAAACCACCAGACGCAAATTCGCATTGGCCATTTCCTTCTTCGCATCCCGAGCAGCTGCCTTCTCCTCCGGAGTCGCATCCTTCCGCTTGCCCCGTTCGATAGTCTTCGCCAGATTCATCTCCTGCTCTGCCGAAAGAAGAGGATTGGAACCGCACTCACGAAGATACAAACGGACCGGGTCGCTCACACCGCCAGCAGCAGCATAATCCGCATCACTGGTGTCTTCCTCCCACTCCTTCTCCTCGTCTAAGTCATCCTTATCC
>JBNMGJ010000139.1:0-5006 GCA_050872185.1 Mogibacterium sp. | reverse complement strand
TCACGGACTTCACGGACACGGCGCAGGTGTCTCCCACGCCGATGGACTGGGCTGTGCTGGTCAGATAAATCTTCGTCGGCACCTTGCTGGATGCTTTCTTCTTCGGGGTCTTCACCACAATCTTGATTTTCTTAACGGACCTACCCCGCTTCGCCTTCACATAGGCGGTGCCTTTCTTGAGGCCCTTCACCGTGATTTTCTTGGCAGACTTCTTCTTGGAAGTAATCTTGACGTACTTCTTGCCCTTGTACACGGACCACTTCACCTTCTTGTTGGCTTTGAGGGTGGCGGTCTTGCCCACGTAGATGGTCTTGCTCTTCGGCGATACCTTGAGCTTACTCTTGGCCGCCGCCGTTTCCGTTCCCGCAGCCAAAGCGGCACCCAGCAGGAATACGGTGGTAATCAGCAGGGTCAGAAGCCGCTTTCTTAAAGAGATTTGATTTTCCATTCTATAACCTCTCTCATACTTGTTAACTGTAAAAAAACGAGGAGCTTATGCTAAGCTCCTCGTCCTGTTTGCTTTGAAGCTCCCGATTATAAGAGTTTCTTAGTTGCCAGAACCAGCTGGTTCTGCAGCCTTCTTGCCTTCAACTGCGTTTCCAGCATCTACCCATGCGGAAATTCCGCCACCGTAACGGTATACGTTGGTGTAACCCTGGCTTACCAGATATGCTGCTGCCACGTGGGAACGAGCGCATCCGATATGACCACAGTATACAACAATCTTGTAGTTCTTATCCTTAACTGTAGATGTCTTAACAACCTTCTTGTAGTAATAAGTAACTTTCTTCTTGCCCTTCTTAACCTTCTTAGTCTTTCTCATGGACTTCTTCAGCTTGCTGTAAGTCTTCTTGGAAACCTTGGACCATGTAGTCTTGGTTACCTTCTTGGTCGGAAGCTGATCAATCAGATTCTTCTTCTGTGCTGCAGTATATTCCTTTGCAGTCATCGGAGTTTCCGAGTTAATAGCACCTGGGATATGACCATTGCTTCCGTCTGGTCCATAAGAACCTTTCGGCATGGTATCAACAACAACCATCTTGGACTTGCTGCCCACCCAAGACTTCACCTCTTTAGTGTTTGCTAGCTTATACTTTCCAGCCTTGGTCTCGTTCATGAAGTTATAGGTAACTTCCTCTACCTTATCTTCCTTAACTCCATCAAACGTTGCTGCGAACACTCCGGCAACGGATGTGAAGCACAGTGCTCCAGCCAGAACAAGGGAAGCAATAACATTTCTCTTCTTCATCTGTTCCTCCTTAATTAATATGAAAAAGTATTTTATGTGTTTATTGTATCAACTATAAAACAACACTTCAACCGAATGGGGCGTTGCCTGGTATCGTGATTTGTAATGATAGAATGTGGTCAAATTGATAAAAGCTATTAGTTGGGTACGAGTTGGCGAAGTTTCATCATTCCTCCCAGTTTTCGCCAACTATTGGGTAAAAAAACGCTCGGTAACCTTTCGGGCTGCCGAGCGTTTGTACATCCTTTCGTCACTACTTTGCTAGTTTCTTGCTTACATGCACAATTGCATATGCGACCAACCAACAGACCGCAGTTCCAAGATAGATTGAGCTGTTTTCACATCCCACAATCTGATTAATCAAAAGGTTGATATACATAAGGAAGGAAAAAATCAAATTCTCAACTACCCATTGCGATAACTCGTTTTTCTTATATCTATAATAAGAATATGCAATGTTTATGACATTGTAAACGATTACGATTTCTAGAAAGAGTTTCACAATTTCATCTCCTGTACAGTGATAAATAAAACATTGTTTATTCGAAGTTAGTCTACCGAGTATATTCGTGCTTGTCAAGCCGTGAGTCATCCCATTACAATCAAGCGTTGTAGGGACTATGTCAATAGTCCCTACCATCTGATATGCGTAGTATATCAAGGCTTTTGTCAGGTTCTGTACACTCTTCAATACGCGTGTGGCGCCCGTTCCCTAGAATCGAAGTTATGCCTCAGATATTCACTACGCCAAGGGGCTTCTCTCGATTTGTAGTGAATATTTTCTTCGGTGATTTTCCTTAACCTGTGGCCGCCTGCAAAAAATGCCCCTTTCCTCAAAGATTTCCGTAAATACATTGACCTACATCGAAGGTTTTCCACACACCGAATCGCAAGGCCAGCGAATCCGCTGTTTTCCGCAGGAGCAGTCACAATCGCCGGAAATAAAAAAGAGACTTTCGCTTGGAGAGGGCAACTGTTTTGCCCTCTCCCGAAAGTCTCTTTTTTATTTCCGTTGCGATTGTCTGCGACGAGGACCTAAGCGGATTCACTGTCCTTGCGTTACTTGAGTACCACTGCCACGAACTTCTTCTTACCCTTCTGGATGATCACCTTGTCATCCTGGAAGTCGTCCAGTGTTACCTGGTGCTTTCTGTCCACAACCTTCTCGTCGTTAATCTTGAAGCCGCCCTGCTCAATCATGCGGAACGCTTCACTGTTGCTGGACACCAGCTTCAGTTCCTTCGCCAGTGCAGCCAGGCCGATGCCTTCGCCTTCAAATACCGAACGCTCCATCTCCACCGTTGGGATGTTATCAGCGTTTGCTGCATTTCCTGCGGTGAATACGTGGCGGGATGCCTCCAGGGCTTCCTGTGCAGCCTTTTCACCGTGAACCAGCTTGGTGACTTCGTAGCCCAGGATTTCCTTTGCCTTGTTGATTTCTGCACCTTCCAGTGCGGACAGTCTATTAACCTCTTCCATCGGCAGGAAGGTCAGCATACGCAGGCACTTGTTCACGTCTGCGTCGTTAACATTTCTCCAGTACTGGAAGAACTCGTATGGCGATACTCTGTTCTCATCCAGCCAGAGAGCACCCTTTGCAGTCTTGCCCATCTTCTTGCCTTCGCTGTTGGTCAGAAGGCCGAAGGTCATACCGTATACTTCTTTATCGCAAGCTTTACGGGTCAGGTTCACGCCGGCGATAATGTTGGACCACTGGTCGTTACCACCGAACTGTGCCTTCAGGTCAAAGTCTCTTGCCATAACCATGAAGTCGTAAGCCTGCAGCGTCATGTAGCAGAACTCGAAGAAGGAAAGGCCTTCGTTTCTGTCCATTCTGCTCTTGAAGCACTCCGCTCTCAGCATGGTGTTTACATTGAACTGGGTTCCGATTTCTCTGGCAAACTCGGTGTACTTTGCTTTCCGGATCCACTCTGCGTTGTTGACGCTGACTGCTTTACCCGGCATCGGCTCTCTGTTCTGGTGACCCGGAACGTATACACCGCCGTTGCCCTCGTATTTCCAGTCATCGTCGAACTCGAAGAAGCGCTCGAACAGCTTCTTGAATGCGCGGCAGTTCTCATCGATGGTGTCGATGGTCATCACCTGACGCATGTCACTTCTTCCGGAAGGGTCGCCTACCTCACCGGTACCACCGCCCAGAAGAACTACTGGAGTGTGACCGTACTTCTGCATGTACAGCATGATAATAATCTGGATAAAGTGTCCTACATGCAGGCAGTTCGCAGTCGGGTCGAATCCGATGTAGAACTTAATCTTCTCTCTTCCCAGCAGATCCCGAAGGGCCTCCGGGTTGGTGCACTGTTCAATCAGGCCTCTCTCCTGCAGCACATCAAAGACATTGTCGTACTTGCTTACGTTGTCTGGAATCTGAAACATTTTCCCTCTCCTTCTCAATCTATCATCCCATTAGTATTGTTCGAAACAATGTAATTATTCTACCACATCGCTCTTGTAAAATAAAAGACTCCGCAGCATTTTGCTGCGGAGTCTTAATTATTTCGTCCCAAGATTTCCGAACTCACATCGCAACAAAATCACCTCTTCAGTTAATGGAAGAGGTAATAGTAGGCCTGCTTGTGTGCGTGGTTCTTAAGAATAAAATTCATTGTCTCGTCCTCTTTGGTATAAAAACATTACGATTAACCTGAATATATCACAGTCTTTGTGGGGTGTCAACATATTCCATCTTGTTTTTCTTAATATACGACAAGTTTTTTGTCAATTTCCACGAAATTCCTAAATTCTCATCGAAATGCTCTAGTCATCGCCCTGGGCGATGACGTCCTGCTGAATCCGGGCCACTTCTTCGTCCAGGTGTTCCAGTCCCGGAAGCATATCCGCGTAGCGGCTTTCGGATCCGTGGTTCACCTTGGCCTCTTCCATAGAGACGCCTAGCTGGTATTCTGCCTTCTTCAGCGGAAGCATGGTTCCCGCACCGCCGATGCATCCCCCCGGGCAAGCCATTCCCTCCAGCAGGTAGCCGTTCAGCTTTCCCGCTTTCGCCCGCATCATCATCTTCTTGCACTCTGACAGGCCTTCCGCACGTTCCAGAAGCACTTCCCGTTCCGGATCAATCTCGTGAATCCGGTTCTTCACCGCTTCCGCCACGCCGCCGCCTCTAGCGAATCCGTATCCATCACTGCTGGCCCGGCGAAGTTCGTCCCCTTCTTCGATGCTGTCGAAATCCACATTCTTTGCCGCGAACATTCCAGCCACCTCTTCGCAGGTCAGTACGAAGTCCACATAGCTCTTCACGCTGCGGCGGCTGGCTTCCTGTTTCTTGGAAAGACACGGTCCGATGAAAGCCACCTTGCATTCCGGATGCAGCTTCTTCGCCAGCCGGGCGCTTAGCACCATCGGAGTCAGGGCCATGGAGATGGTGCCAGCGTATTCTGGGAACTCCTTCTTCGCCATAATAGACCAGGCTGGACAGCAGCTGGTTCCCATGAAGGGCAGGTTCTCCGGTACATCGTGCAGGAAGTGCTCCGCTTCCTGGATGGTGCAGAGATCCGCGCCCACTGCTACTTCCACTACGTCGGAGAAGCCCAGCTGTCCAAAGGCTTCTTTCATCTTCGTGTCCGTCAAGCCCTTACCGAACTGCCCTGCTACAGAAGGCGCCACCATGGCGATAACCGGACTGTCACTTTGAATGGCTTTGATGGTCTGGTAGATCTGCCCTTTGTCCACGATGGCGGCGAACGGGCAACTGTTCAGGCACATTCCGCAGGACACGCAT
>JBNMGJ010000260.1:0-2093 GCA_050872185.1 Mogibacterium sp. | reverse complement strand
GTCCACGTAGGCTTCGTCGATTAACACCACGTGATTCGGATTTGCTTTTACAATCTCCTCAATCACATCCAGGCTCAGTGCAATTCCTGTAGGTGCATTGGGATTCGGGATGATGATGTTGGTATCTTCCTGGCAATAATCCTTGTAGTTGATGGTCATGTCCTCTTGAAGCGGCACTTTCCGGTAGTTCACATCGTGCAGCTTAGCGATCACCTCGTAGAAGCTGTAGGAAATATCCGGAAAGAGGAGCTTGTCGTCCTCATCGCACCAAGCCATCATGGAGAAGTTCAGAATGTCGTCAGAACCGTTGGACAGGAACACATTCTCCGGCTCCACTCCGTACATCTCCGCAATCTTGGCTTTCAACGTGTGCCCCGTTGGATCCGGATACAGCCGGAGCTGCTTCATATCCACCTCATCCAAGCAGCGGCTCACACCTGGAGCCGGTGGAAAAGGAGATTCATTGGTATTCAGCTTAACATACTCCATCTCCTTCGGCTGTTCTCCTGGAGTGTAGGCACTAAAATTCTTATAACGTTCTCTGATATATCTACTCATGAATTACTTATCCTTTCTATTCTTTCGAACCAGCACGCTGCGGCCATGGGCATCCAGGCCTTCTTCCTTCGCGAACCGGGCCACCTTGTCCGCCACTTCCACCAGCGCATCTTCTGTATAATAAGAATACTGCATTTTCTTCGTGAAGTCATCCACGGAAAGAGGGCTGTTGAAACGAGCAGTCCCGCTGGTTGGCAGGGTGTGATTCGGGCCGGCAAAGTAATCTCCCAAGGCTTCGGGGCAGTTCTTTCCCAAGAATACGGAACCCGCATTTCGAATCTGGCTAAGGTAGTCAAATGGATTTTCCACCGAAACCTCCAGGTGTTCCGGTGCAATCCGGTTGGCGATTTCGATGGCGGTCTCAATATCGTCCGCCAGAATGATTTTTCCATTGTTGTCAATGGAAGCCCGGGCGATTTCCTCTCTCGGCAGAACGGCTAACTGTTTCTCCAGCTCCGCAGGCACTGCTTCGGCCAATTCTTTGCTGTCGGTAACAAGCACTGCCGTGGCGTATTTGTCATGTTCTGCCTGGGACAGCATATCCGCTGCCACCACTTCCGGATCACAGGTTCCATCGGCTACTATCAGGATTTCACTCGGTCCAGCAATCATGTCGATAGAAACTTTTCCATAGACCTGCTTCTTCGCCTCTGCCACAAAGGCATTTCCCGGTCCCACAATTTTGTCCACCGCTGGGATGGTTTCTGTTCCATATGCCAGTGCCGCAATAGCCTGAGCGCCACCTACCCGGAAAATCCGATCCGCACCGCCAATCTTCGCCGCCGCCAGAAGGACGGGGCTAATTTTGCCCCCAGTGGCCGGAGTGGTGATTACGATTTCCGGAACCCCCGCAATATGGGCCGGAATACAGTTCATCAGAACGGTGGACGGATAGGCTGCCGTACCCCCTGGCACATACAATCCCGCTTTTTCCACCGGTAGCACCTTCTGACCCATAATCACACCGTTCTTGTCATTCAGGATAAAACTATTCCTTTTCTGACGGCTGTGGAATGCTCGGATGTTCTCTGCGGCCTCTTCCATAATCCGAATCATCTCCGGATCCACGGACTGATAAGCGGCTTCGATTTCTTCCTTCGTCACCTCCAGCGGCTCCTCCGAATGGTCAAAGGTCTGGTTGTATTCCAGAGGTGCTCGATCTCCTTCGTTCCGTACTCTATCAATAGTTCCGGATACGATTTCGGATACATTGGAAGGCATCTCTGGCCGCGCAAAGATTTCCTCTGGACTTACTTCACCGTATCTATAACTTCTAATCATTTCTCTTTCCTCAATCCCTCTTTATTCTATCTCTTCCGAAAGTTTCTGTACAATTTCCTGAATCTCTTCTGTTTTGAACTTATATGAAGATTTGCAAGCGATGAACCGAGCGCTGATATCCACAATTACATCCGACAGTCCCAGAATCGGTGCGATTTCAATGGATCCATTCAGCTTGATGATATCGATGTCTCGGCTCTTTCCCTCGTAGTATCTGCGGGCAATTCGCGGGAATTTCGTAGCGACTCGAAGGG
>JBNMGJ010000058.1:0-9629 GCA_050872185.1 Mogibacterium sp. | reverse complement strand
TTATAACGGTTGTGGGGATGGAAGGCAAACCGACGGAATCGGTTTCCAAATTGAAGAAATATTATAGCGTAGAAGCAAGAGTTTCCGCGTGTTAAAATATATAACGAATCGGAGGATTTAAAACAATGAACATACTGGTTACGAATGATGACGGAATCGAGGCAGCAGGAATTCAGAAATTGATATTTTCTCTTTCCTTGCTGGCGAAGGTCTATGTCTTTGCGCCAGCGCAGCAGCAGAGTGCGAAGGGACAGTCCATCACGGTATGGGAGCCACTAACGGTGGAGAAACGCAAAATTTCCGGAGCGGAGGAAGCCTATGCTGTATCCGGTACGCCGGCAGACTGTGTGAAATATGGTGTGCAGACGCTGAGGAACAGAAATATTCCAGTGGACTTTGTGGTTAGCGGGATTAACATGGGGCTGAACCTGGGGGCGGATGTTCGCTATTCCGGAACTGTGGGGGCCGCCATGGAGGGGGCAAGCTTCGGTATTCATTCCATTGCCCTGTCGGTAGAGCATCATGCGCCAACCTATTACGATTACATCTGTGGAATGCTGTCCGATCTTCTGGACATGTCCCGGGAACTGAAGCCGACCACGGTTCTGAATGTGAATACACCGGATCTTCCGGCTTGGAAAATTCGCGGGACGAAAGTGACGACAGGTGGCCCGAAGCGCTTTTTGGATCGAATCGTGCCGGATGAGGAACAGGAGAATGTATTCCACTACACCGGTGGACATTACGATATTCCGGAAGATCTTCCCGAGGACTCCGATGTGCGTGCCTGTGAAGAGGGCTACGCCACCATTACCCCTCTTGAAATGGACAGCACGGACCGAGGGGCAATTCGGGAGATGAAGAGAATGACCAACCAGGACGTGCTCTGCCTCTTTATCGACTTCCAGGAACACCTGGTTCCAGTGATGCGAAAATCCAAAGAACTGATGAAGAACGTATCGAAGTGGGCGCGCTGTGCAGAGGCACTTCGGATGCCGGTGCTTTTATCTCAGCAGTATACACGGGGGCTGGGTCCTACGGTGCCGGAACTTCGGGAGGTTCTTCACGAGTATAATCGGCTGGAAAAATTAAGTTTCAGTTGCTTGGATGCACCGGGATTTGAAGAGGAACTGGAATCCATGACGGCAAAACACGTGGTGATTGCAGGCATTGAGGCTCATATCTGTGTCTACCAGACGGCCAGGGACTTCTTGGACCGGGGATTCAAGGTGACCATTTTGAAAGACTGCTGCGGAGCTAGAAAGAAGGTGGATTTCGATACCGCCATGGCGGAACTGGAGAAAGCCGGTTGCCGGATTACCACCTACGAGACATTTGTCTATCAGACGCTTCGGACGTCCAAGCATACAGCTTTTCGAAGGATTTCCGAAATCGTCAAGGAATAGAAAGTTGTTTTTACAAAAGGGATTAAGGAGGGACTATGAAATTCTACGTAACAGAGGACGTGTTCGCAAAGATTCCGGATGCGAAGTTCGGATTGGTTAGCGTGAAAGGGGCGAACAACGCTGGAAAGAATCCGGAAATTGAAGCATTTCTGCAGGAAAGTGTGGAGAAGTGCACGGAATTCTACAGTGGTAAAAAGGTGAAGAATGAGCCGGAGCTGCAGCCGTATCGGGAAGCGTTCCGGAACATCGGGGTGAACCCGAACCGGTACATGTGTGCCATCGAAGCGCTGATGACGCGAATTGCCAAGGGACAGGGCATGCCTGCCATTAACACTATTGTGGACCTGGGGAATGCGGTATCTCTCAAATACCACATGCCGATTGGGGCCCACGACTTGGATACCATGATTGACGACGCTTTCGGCGTTCGGGTATCCGTCAAAGGAGATACTTTCCTGCCTTTCGGAGCGGAAGAAAGAGAGCCGGTGGATCCGGGAGAAGTGGTATATGCTACTGGAAGCCACATTCGGACCAGAAGATGGACCTGGAGACAGGGCAATGAGGGAATGATTACGGAAGACACATCTCATATGCTGTACATCATCGATGGATTCGAGGAAAATCTGGATCAGATTCTGGAAGCACGCAAGGAGTTGGCCGATTTGGCGGAGAAATATCTGGGCGGAACGGTCAAAATTGGATTGATTGACAAAGAAAATATGGAATTCGAGACAGAATTATGATATAATCCATTGCTATGTGCGCGGAAATCTGAAAAGGTAAGGAGAAGTGTCGCGTATATATAAAGAAAGTTTAATGAATTTATTTAATTGTTAAGGAGAAGAAAGAATGAACAACAGCAAAAGATGGTTGTATCTGGCTGTGGGAACGGTTATTCTGCTGTTCCAGGGCCTGATTTACGCATGGTCGCTGTTCAGAACTCCGTTTAGCGAAATCTATACGGACTGGACAGTATCTCAGTTATCGATGACATTTACAATTTCCATCAGCTGCTTCTGCCTGGGCGGTTTCGTCGGTGGACAGCTGAGCAAGAAGCTGAATGTTAAGATGCGTTTCTTGATTACCGCAGTTTGCCTCTTCATCGGATTCTTCGGTGTATCCACACTGAATCCGGCAGATGCTGCAGGCAGCCTGACCAAGCTCTACATCTTCTATGGTGTATTTGGTGGCGGCGGCGTTGGTATCGGCTATAACGCAGTAATTTCCACTATTACGAAGTGGTTCCCGGACAAGGTAGGTCTGGCTTCCGGCATTATGCTGATGGGCTTCGGCCTGGGAAGCTTGCTGCTGGGTTCTGTCGTAACCAGCATGGTGGGTTCCATGGGTCTTTTCCCAACCTTCAAGATTCTGGCAATCGCCATCACCGTGGTAATGGTACTGGGTGCCATCATCATCAAGGCACCGGAAGCACCGGCTGCATCCGGTGAGGCAAAGAGGGAAGAGGACACCACTATGGTCAGCTTCACTGCTGGCGAGATGCTGAAGACTTCCCGTTTCTGGATCTTCTTCCTGTGGGCGATTTTCCTGAACTCTGCCGGCCTGATGGTAATCAACAGTGCGGCAAACATCTCCGTGGCTTACGGTGGTTCTGTAATCCTGGGAATGATCGTATCCCTGTTCAACGGTGCGGGACGTATCATTGCAGGCAACAACTTCGACCGCTTCGGCAGAAAGATTGCAACCCTGATCAACGTTAGCTTCATGCTGATTGCCGGAATTCTTCTGGTACTGGCTGGAAGAACCAATTCCCTGGTGCTGGTTACTGTAGGTCTGGTATTCGTTGGAATGGCATATGGTGGAACACCGACCATCACATCCGCATACACCAACCTGTCCTTCGGACCGAAGTTCTTCACATCCAACTTCAGTATTGCGAACTTCTCGCTGCTGCCGGCAGCAATCGTAGGACCGATGATTTCCGCAAAGCTGCTGGAATCCGCAGGTGGTGCATACGATTCCAACTTTATCGCAATCATCGTATTCACTGTAATCTCCTTGGTACTCTGGGTACTCCTGAATGGTGCCAGCAAGAGCAGTGTCAACGAAGGCAACAAATAAGAAATGAATTACGAAGGCTGATGCTCCCTTCCTGGGGCGTCAGCTTTTGTATTTCCAAAAATCAAGGAATCCGGTATAATATATAGTGATTTTCAACAACAAAGGGGGATTTCCAATGACACTGAATCAACTGCACTACGTAATAACGGTGGCGGACGCCGGATCTATGAATCGGGCAGCGGAACGGTTATACATCACTCAGCCATCCCTAACCAGTGCCATTAAAGAGCTGGAAAAGGAGCTGGGGATTACCATATTCTACCGGAATGGGCGCGGGGTCACCTTGACCAATGATGGTGCAGAGTTTCTGCTATACGCCCGGGAGATATACGGTCAGTATGAAGCAGTGATGCAGAAGTACAGCGACGATGGAGGGATGAAACAGAAGTTTGGAATTTCCATGCAGCATTACTCCTTTGCGGTAAAAGCATTTGTTAATCTGGTGAACAAGCACGACTTGGCAGAGTATGCCTTTGCCATCCGGGAGACGAAAACCAAAGAAGTCATCAGCGATGTGGCATCCATGAAGAGCGAAATCGGAATCATCTATCAGAGCGATTTCAACCGGAATGCCATTAACAAAATTCTCCGGCAGAACAGCTTGCAGTTCCATGAGCTGGTGGACTGCGATGCCTTCGTCTACCTGTGGAAAGGACATCCGCTAGCAAATAGAACCAGCGTGGGCTTCAAAGACCTTGCAGATTTCCCGAACCTGACCTTCGAGCAGGGGGATGATTCCACCCTCTATTATGCGGAGGAGATTTTCTCCGAAAACAACTATTCCAGAACAATTCGGGTGAACGATCGTGCCACCATGCTGAACCTGATGAAGGGTGTGCACGGATACACCCTGTGCTCCGGAATCATCTGCGAGGACTTCAACGGCGGAGATTACCTGGCAGTTCCCTTCAACGACCCGGAAACCAGCGGGGATAAAGCCATGAAAATCGGCTACATCCAGAAGAAGAACAGTCTCCTGAGTAAGACGGCTCAGCTATATATCGGCGAGCTTCGCAGTTATCTGGGAATTGGGGTGACAATGGAGTCCAGTGAGGGCGCTGAAATCACGGAATAAATCAGAAAGAGACGGTTTTGAGGCGGCTTTAGCGGTTGACATTGAAAGTGGATACGGTAAAATAAATATTATGAAATAATTTCTTACAGGAGGTATGAACTTGAAAAAAGTAGGGGTTATTATGGGAAGCGACAGCGACCTTCCTGTGGTAGAGAAATGTATTAACGAATTAAAGAAATATGGCGTTCCGACGGAAGTGCACGTATATTCTGCACATCGTACGCCGGTGGAAGCCATTGAATTTGCTCAGAATGCGGAGAAGAACGGATTTGGCGTACTGATTTCCGCCGCAGGAAAGGCCGCACACTTAGGTGGCGTTCTAGCGGCAAATACAGTGCTTCCGGTGATCGGAATTCCAATCAAAGCATCTGCGCTGGAAGGCGTGGACGCCCTTCTTTCTACCGTTCAGATGCCGCCGGGGATTCCGGTTGCGTCCGTTGCCATTGACGGAGCAAAGAATGCAGCCATTCTCGCAGTGGAGATGCTGGCAATTTCGGATGCCGAACTTCACGACAAGCTGTGGGAAGAGCGGAACAAGGCCCACGATGCGGTAATCGAGAAGGATGCGAAGGTAAGCGCACAGTTTAACTAGTTCGTAATATTCAAAGGATATTGTATTTGTAACATTTTAGGAGGACACATGAAGAGCCAGAGTGAAAGCTACAAGGAAGCCGGCGTTGATATTACCAGCGGTTACAAGGCCGTTGAACTGATGAAGGAACATGTTTCGAAGACCATGGTGTTCGGAAACACGTCTCCGGTAGGAGGATTTGGAGGCCTTCTTCAGCCGGATTTGACCGGAATGGAAGAGCCAATTCTCGTCAGCGGAACCGACGGTGTCGGAACCAAGCTGAAGCTGGCATTCCTTCAGGATAAGCACGATACGGTGGGTGTTGATTGCGTGGCAATGTGCGTGAACGATATCATCTGCGTAGGTGCAAAACCACTGTTCTTCCTGGATTACATCGCCGTAGGCAAAAATGTTCCGGAGAAGGTGGCATCCATCGTCAAAGGTGTGGCGGATGGATGTGTTCAATCGGAGTGCTGCCTAATCGGTGGCGAAACTGCGGAGATGCCGGGATTCTATTCCGAAGATGAATACGATTTGGCAGGCTTTGCAGTAGGTATCGTGGACAAGAAGAAGGTCATCGATATCGAGAAGGTCAGCGAGGGAGATGCGATTATCGGAATCGCTTCCTCCGGAATTCACTCCAACGGGTATTCTCTGGTTCGTAAGGTCTTTGATGTGGAGAACACTGATCTGAATCGTACTTACGATGAACTGGACGGAAAGACACTGGGTGAGGTTCTGCTGACACCGACCAAGATTTACGTTAAGCCGATGCTGGCCCTCTTCAAGGAAATGACGCCACATGCGGTAATGCACATTACCGGAGGCGGATTCTACGAGAACATTCCGAGAGCTCTTCCGGATGGCATGAGTGCAAAGATTTACAAGGATGAGCTGGAAATTCCGGGAATCTTCAAGCTTCTGATGAAAGAAGGCAACATTCCGGAGAGAGATATGTTCAATACATACAATATGGGAACCGGCATGACTGTTGTGGTTCCGAAAGAAAATGCGGCCCGTGCGGTAGAGATTATTGAAGCAGTCGGTGAGCATGCAAAGGTGATTGGCGAAATCGTAAAGAGTGACGAAGGAGTAATCATTGAGTAATCAGAAAGCAAGAGTTGCAATTCTCGTATCCGGTGGCGGTACGAATCTGCAGGCAATTATTGACCGGTGGCATGAGGGAGAACTTCCTCATGCGGAACCGGTTCTTGTGGTGTCTAATCGCAAATCCGCCGGTGGACTTCAGAGAGCAGAGAAGGCGGGGATTCGAAATGAATTCTTGCAGAAGGAAAACTTCGAGACGAATCTGATTCATCTGTTAGAATCGGAACGGATTGACATTATCGTGTTAGCCGGATTTCTGAAGATTCTCAGCGAAGATTTCGTCAAAAGGTATCCGAATCGGATTCTGAACGTTCATCCGTCGCTGATTCCATCCTTCTGCGGAGATGGCTTCTATGGCCTGAAAGTGCACGAAGCGGCGCTGAACTATGGAGTCAAGGTTTCTGGGGCAACGGTGCACTTCGTGAACGAGGTTACAGACGGCGGACAGATTATCGCACAGAAAGCGGTGGACGTTCTTCCGGATGACACACCGGAGACATTGCAGCGCCGGATTATGGAGCAAGCAGAGTGGATTCTTTTACCGGAAGCGGTGGAGAGAGTTGCGAAAGATATCGTAGAGA
The DNA here is from genome assembly GCA_050872185.1 of Mogibacterium sp. GTDB lineage: Bacteria > Bacillota > Clostridia > Peptostreptococcales > Anaerovoracaceae > Mogibacterium_A. The sequence continues at coordinate 2,810 of JBNMGJ010000058.1, read as the reverse complement.
GCGGTAGAGAGGGAGAATAGAATGAAAGTCGCAGTAGTAGGCGGAGGTGGCAGAGAACATGCCATCATCCGGTCACTGAAGAAGAGCCCGAAGGTAACGGAGATCTATGCGCTTCCGGGAAACGGTGGAATTGCAGAAGATGCGGTCTGCGTTCCAATCGGCGCGAAGGAGCTGCCGGAGATTACAGAGTGGTGTGTTAAAGAAGGCATGGATTATGTAGTTGTTGCACCGGATGATCCGTTGGTGCTGGGTCTGGTGGATATGCTGAACGAGAAAGGAATTCCTTGCTTTGGACCGACGAAGGCAGCTGCCATCATAGAGGGAAGTAAGGCTTTTTCGAAGGATCTCATGAAGAAATACGGAATTCCAACAGCGGAATACGAGACTTTTGACGACATGGAGAAGGCGCTGGAATATGTGAAGACCTGTAAGATTCCGGTGGTTATCAAGGCGGATGGCCTGGCCCTCGGCAAGGGTGTTATCATTGCGGATACGAGAGAGGCCGCGGTAGATGGCATTCACACCATCATGGAAGAGCGCAAGTTCGGAGCTAGCGGAGATACGGTGGTTATCGAGGAATTCTTGGAAGGTCCGGAAGTCAGCGTACTTTCTTTTACCGATGGAAAGACGGTAAGACCCATGGTGTCCTCCATGGATCACAAGAGAGCCATGGATGGTGACCAGGGACTGAATACCGGCGGAATGGGTACGATTGCGCCGAATCCATATTATACAGAGAAAGTGGCAGCGGAATGCATGGAGAAGATTTTCCTGCCGACCATTCGTGCCATGAAGGAAGAGGGAAGAACTTTCAAGGGCTGCCTGTATTTCGGGCTGATGATTACGAAGGATGGTCCGAAGGTAATCGAATACAATTCGCGGTTCGGCGATCCGGAGACCCAGGTAGTGCTTCCGCTTCTGGAAGGGGACCTGTTCGAAATCATGCAGGCCACAACCGATGGGACATTGGCAGATGTGGACTTCAAGTTCAGTTCAAAGAGCGCGTGTTGCGTAGTGGCTGCTTCTGAAGGATATCCGGTATCCTATCAGAAGGGATTTGAGATTACACTTCCAGAGAATCATGAGAATATCTTCATCGCCGGAAGTCGTCTGGAAGATGGAAAGCAGCTGACGAATGGCGGACGCGTTCTGGGTGTGACAGAAATTGCAGACACCTTGTCTGAAGCGGTGGACAAAGCCTATGAGACGATGAAGACAGTTCACTTTGACAATATGTATTACAGAAAAGATATCGGTGCCAAGGCACTGGAAGTCAAATAGGAGGAATGAATGGTCAAGGTTTTATATGTTGAAAAGCGGGAAGCATTCGCAGGAAAGGGTCGAGAGCTTCTTCACGAATTCAGAAACGTTCTGATGGTGAATGGAGTGGAACAGGTTCGGGTGATTAACCGTTATTTCGTGGAAGATCTTTCTGATGATGCGTTTGCCATGGCGAAGGAGTGCATTTTTTCCGAGCCGCCAACGGATGATGTATACGATGAGCTGAACCTGAGCGATGAAATTGCCATTGCTGTGGAGTATCTCCCAGGGCAGTTCGACCAGAGAGCGAACTCCGCAGAGGAGTGCCTCCGGTTCATCGCCCATGATGAGACCCCTACCGTTCGTTCCGCAGTAATCTATCTGCTGAAGGGAAATCTTTCGGAAGAGGATGTTGCGAAGATTAAGGATTTCCTGATTAACCCAGTGGAATCCAGAGAAGCCTCGTTGGAGGTGCCGGAAACGCTGAAGACTGCATATCCGGAACCAAAGCCGGTGGCTGTCCTGGATGGATTCACGGACAAGAGCGATGCAGAGCTGGAGGACTTTCTGAAGGCCTATGGCCTGGCCATGGACCTAGAGGACTTGAAGATGGTTCGGGATTATTTCAAGGGAGAAGATCGGAACCCGACCGTTGCGGAAATTCGCGTAATCGATACCTACTGGTCTGATCACTGCAGACACACTACGTTTAACACCACATTGGATAAGGTGAAGTTCTCAGATCGCACAGTGGACAAGACATTCCAGGAGTACATGGCAACCCGAGATGACCTAGGTGTAAGCAAGCCGGTTACCTTGATGAATGTAGCCACCATTGCAGTGAAGGCCCTCAAGAAGGACGGCCGCCTGACCGGTGTAGTAGAATCCGAAGAAATTAACGCCTGCACGGTTGATTTCAAAGCAGAAATCAACGGAGAAGAGCAGGATTGGGTACTCCTCTTCAAGAACGAGACCCACAATCACCCGACGGAAATCGAGCCTTTCGGCGGTGCTGCAACCTGCATCGGCGGAGCCATCCGAGATCCGCTGTCGGGAAGAAGTTATGTATATGCCGCAATGCGTGTCACCGGTGCGGGAAATCCGCTGACTCCGGCTTCGGAGACGGTTAAAGGAAAGCTTCCGCAGCGTAAGATTGTGACTACCGCAGCGAATGGATACAGTTCCTACGGCAACCAGATTGGATTGACTACGGGACTGGTGGATGAAATCTATCATCCGGGATACGTTGCCAAGAGAATGGAAGTGGGCGCTGTTGTGGGTGCCGCTCCGGCAGAGAATATTCGAAGAGAGAGACCGAGCGCAGGAGATAAAATCATCCTGTTAGGTGGACGTACCGGCAGAGACGGAATTGGCGGAGCAACTGGTTCTTCCAAATCTCACAGCGAGGAATCTCTGGAAAGCTGCGGTGCAGAGGTACAGAAGGGTAATGCTCCTACCGAACGTAAGATCCAGAGACTGTTCCGCCGTGAGGAAGTCAGCCGGCTGATCAAGAAGTGTAACGACTTCGGTGCGGGCGGTGTCTCCGTAGC
>JBNMGJ010000154.1:0-4616 GCA_050872185.1 Mogibacterium sp. | reverse complement strand
CCTGATGCGAGAATTCTTTGAATACACGGAAATCCCGAAGGTTTCGTTCAACTTCCGGCGCAGCCCTTATAACATGCCGGAGAATATCTACATTACAGATACCACTTTCCGAGATGGACAGCAGTCCAGAGAGCCCTATACGGTACAGCAGATTGTGGATATTTACAAGATGATGTCGAAGCTTTCCGGACCGAAGGGAATTATTCGGCAGACCGAGTTCTTTGTATACAGCGAAAGAGATCGGGAAGCTATTGAGAAATGTATGGAGTTGGGCCTTCAGTTCCCGGAAATCACCACCTGGATTCGGGCGAAGAAAGAGGACTTCAAGCTGGTGCACGATATCGGCGTGAAGGAAACCGGAATTCTGGTTTCCTGCTCGGACTATCATATTTTCACCAAGCTAGGAATGACGAGACGGCAGGCCATGGAGCATTATCTGTCGGTGATTAATGATGCCTTCGAGGCTGGCGTGGTGCCGAGATGTCACCTGGAGGATATCACCCGGGCGGATTTCTACGGCTTCGTGGTGCCTTTCGTCAAGGCCATCCAGGAAATGTCGGTACAGGCGAAGATGCCGGTAAAGTTCCGCATGTGCGATACTCTGGGATACGGAATCCCTTATGCCGGAACGGCTCTTCCGCGAAGCGTATCCGGCATCATCTACGGTATGCAGAACTTCTGCGACGTACCGAGTGAGATGCTGGAGTGGCACGGACACAACGACTTCTATAAGGCGGTGGTCAATGCAGCAACTGCTTGGCTGTACGGATGCGGTGCGGTGAACACCACCCTGTTCGGCATTGGGGAGCGGACCGGAAACGTACCGATGGAAGCCATGATTTTCGAATACGCTCAGCTCAAGGGAACACTGGACGGAATGGATACCACCGTGATTACGGATTTGGCCCGGTACTACGAGAAGAAAATCGGATACAAAGTACCGCCGCAGACACCTTTCGTAGGGGAGAACTTCAACGTGACCCGTGCGGGAATCCATGCAGATGGTCTCCTTAAGAACGAGGAAATCTACAACATTTTTGATACGAAGAAATTCTTAAAGCGTCCGCCACTGGTATCGCTGAACCAGAACTCTGGAGCTGCTGGGGTAGCACTCTGGATTAACGAATCCTACGGCTTGGAGGGAGATCACAGAGTGGACAAGCACAGCGCGGTGGTTCAGTACGTGAAGGCCTGGATTGACGACCAGTACGCGAAAGGCCGGATGTCCATTATCGGCGGCAAAGAGGTGGACAAGCTGATTAACCAGTTCGTGGCGTCGGACATGGGATCGGAACGGAAATAATTGATTCGATGGAATAGATACTTTTACAGAAGGAAGAAGGGAACAGAAGAAATGGGCAAGACGATTGCAGAGAAGATTATAGAGAAACATTTGCTTTCCGGCGAGATGAAGACGGGAGCGGAAATCGGCCTGAAGATTGACCAGACTCTGACACAGGATGCCACGGGAACCATGGCCTACTTGGAGTTTGAATCCATGGGGATACCGCAGGTTCGCACGGAGCGTTCCGTGGCCTACATCGACCACAATACCCTTCAGTCTGGATTCGAGAACGCAGACGACCATCAGTACATTCAGAGCGTTGCGGCAAAGCACGGCATCTGGTTCTCCCGTCCCGGCAATGGAATCTGCCACCAGCTTCACTATGAGCGCATTGGAAAGCCGGGAAAGACCCTGATTGGCTCGGATTCTCACACCCCTACTGGAGGTGGTCTGGGAATGCTGGCCATGGGCGCCGGCGGAATGGACGTAGCCGTGGCCATGGGCGGCGGTGCTTATTACATCCCGATGCCGCGAATGATTCGGGTGAATCTCAAGAATCAGCTTCCGGACAACGTCAGTGCCAAGGATATCATTCTGGAAGTGCTACGTCAGCTGTCCGTTAAGGGTGGCGTGGGCGCCATCCTGGAGTACGCGGGAGAGGGAATCCAGTCCCTAAGCGTGCCGGAGCGCTGCACCATCACCAACATGGGGGCAGAGCTGGGCGCCACCACTTCCATCTTCCCATCGGATGAAGAGACTTGGAAGTTCCTCAAGGCCCAGAACCGGGAGGAAGACTGGATTCCGCTGGAAAGCGACCCAGATGCCACTTATGCGGAAGAATATACCATCGACTTAGCTGCGCTGAAGCCACTGGCCGCTTGCCCACACAGCCCGGACAACGTAAAGCCGGTGGGCGACCTTTCCACCATCAAGGTGGACCAGATTGCCATCGGATCTTGCACCAACTCCTCCTATGCGGACATGCTCAAAGTCGCTCGGATGCTTAAGGGAAAGAAAATTGCCGACGGAGTTAGTCTTGGAATTTCCCCGGGATCCCGACAGGTTCTTTCCATGCTGGCGGAGTGCGGCGCACTGACGGACATGATTGATGCCGGCGCCCGAATTCTGGAATGCACCTGCGGTCCTTGCATCGGAATGGGATTCTCGCCGAATTCCGGAGGCGTTAGCCTCCGTACGTTCAACCGGAACTTCTTGGGGCGTTCTGGAACGAAGGATGGACAGGTCTATCTGGTTAGTCCGGAGACGGCAGCCGCATCGGCATTGACCGGCTACATCACGGATCCGACCACCATGGAATCCGTGGGCAAAGTCGAGATTCCGGAGCAGTTCCGAATCAACGACAGCGGCTTCATTAAGCCACTTCCACCGGAAGAGGCCAAGGACGCAGAGGTAAAAAGAGGCCCGAACATCAAGCCGTTCCCGGAGACTCATCCCCTAGAAGATTCCATCCAGGCGGAGGTTCTCCTCAAGGTGGGAGATAATATCACCACCGACCACATTATGCCGGCGGGTTCCAAAGTGCTTCCGTATCGGTCCAACATTCCGAAGATTTCCACGTTCTGCTTTAACGTGGTGGACGAAACCTTCCCAGAGAGAGCCAAAGCCGCTGGCAAGGGCATCATTGTGGGAGGTTCCAACTACGGACAGGGATCTTCCAGAGAACATGCGGCACTGGCACCGCTGTACTTGGGAATTCGCGCGGTAATTGTGAAGAGCTTTGCTCGGATTCACATGGCGAACCTGGTGAACGCCGGAATCCTGCCGCTGATTTTCGAGAATCCGGAGGACTACGATAAGATTCAGCAAGGCGATGTACTGAGCCTTTCGGACATCTATCAGGGACTGAAGGAAGACCGCATCATCCTTCACGCCGGAGACAAGGAGATTCCGCTTCGCATGGAACTGGCGCAGCGTCAGAAGGATATGCTGCTGGCCGGTGGCCTTCTGAAGTATGCGGCAGAAAGCGGGAAATAGAAAATCGGAATGGGAAGAAGAAAGAAGGTAAGACGTGAATATATCTGTCGAAAATGATATTAAGAAAGCGGTTGCGGAATTCGAAGTGCTGCTTCGAGAGCAGTACGAACGGAACGAAGGAATTCGGGCCAGAAGAGAGGCGGGGGAATCCGGTGCTCAAGGGGAGGGCCCCATTGTAATCGGAACCACTGCAGGGGACGGCATCGGCCCCATGATTATGAAGGAAGCTCGGAATGTGCTGGAGATTCTCTTGAAAGAAGAGATTGCAGCCGGAAAAGTTCAGCTGAAAGAAATTGATGGTTTTACCTTGGAGAACCGGTTGGAAAAAGGACAGACCGTGCCGGATGAGGTGCTTGCGGCCATGAAAGAATGCGACGTCCTTCTGAAGGGACCGACTACTACGCCAAACGCATCCATGAACACAAAGAACCTGGAAAGTGCCAATGTGTACCTCCGGAAAGCCTTTGACCTGTACGCCAACGTGCGACCGGTATCCATTCCGGAAGAGGGTATCGACTGGACGTTTTTCCGGGAAAATACGGAGGGGGAATACGCACTGGGAAGCCGCGGCGTGCGGATTGGGGACACCCTGGATGTGGACTTCAAAGTGACCACATTGGAGGGAACTCGGCGGATTGCAAGGGCGGCATACGACTTTGCCCGTGCCAACGGAAAGAAGCGGGTGTCCATCGTTACCAAGGCCAACATTATGAAGAAAACCGACGGAGATTTCCTCCGAATCTGCAAAGAGGTAGCGGAAGATTATCCAGAAATTGAAACGGACAACTGGTTCATCGACATCATGGCGGCGAACCTGGTGAATAAAGACATCCGGAATCAATTCCAGGTATTTGTTCTGCCGAACCTCTACGGAGACATCATCACCGATGAAGCCGCCCAGATTCAAGGCGGCGTTGGAACTGCCGGAAGCGCCAACATCGGCAGCGATTACGCTCTGTTCGAGGCCATCCACGGCAGCGCACCAAGAATGGTGGAGGAAGGCATCGAGGGTTACGCCAACCCAGCCAGCCTGCTGAAGGCCACTGCCATGATGCTGGCACACATCGGTTACACCGACCAAGCCGACCGGCTGGAGAAGGCCCTGTCCATCGCCGACGATGAACTGGGCTCGAAGATGACCGGCCTGCCAGGGGGCGGAACCTGCCGTGAGTTCGCCGACAAAGTGCTGGAGAATCTGTAGAGGTGAGCTGAAATGTTTGCAGCAAAAGCGAGTTGCAGAGCTATGGTAAGCGTGTGAGATACGCATGAGGTGTATGTGATGCACGCGAGATGAAGGGAACTGAGCCGCCCCGCGGGGCGGTTCAGTTCCCTTCGT
>JBNMGJ010000256.1:0-2144 GCA_050872185.1 Mogibacterium sp. | reverse complement strand
TCATAAATCGCTTTGATTCCAACGCTTTCCAGATGACGTGTCACCTCGGTTTCGTTGATATCCGTGCCGGACACGATGTGCCCATTATTCTGTAAAATCTCTGCAACAGCAGATAATCCGATTCCGCCAATGCCGAGACAATGTATTCTTCTATAACTTGAAATGCTATCCAATCAATACACCTCCTGATAATTCATACAGAATTATTATAGATGATTTTCGTCTTCAATACAAGGAAATGCCCGTCCATTCTCCTTCCATTTTCAAATTAGATTGCTTTCTTCTTTTCGTGAATACCATTAGATTCACGTTGATTTTATGAATAAAACATTATATAATATTTTTGGAAAATATAATCATCTCGTTATATATTACGAAATTAATGATCAGAAAGGACAACGATGAAGATTACAGATGTACGTATTCGAAAGATTACCGATGATGACAAGATGAAGGCAATCGTGTCAATTACACTGGATAAGGAATTCGTAGTTCATGATATCAAAATCATCAATGGCAATAACGGCATGTTCATTGCCATGCCGAGCAAGCGCCTTCCGAACGGCGAATTCCGAGATGTGGCTCACCCCCTTACGCCAGAAGCCCGCGAGAAGATTTGCGATGCTATTTTCAAAGAGTACAACCGTGTACTGGAAGAACAAAATGCAGAAATTGCGCTGGAAGAACACCTTCTAGAAGACAACGATTTCTAAGAACCCATCGGTCACTTTCGATTCGGTAGTTTCGATATTTTTAACCCTGACACAAAAGACTGCGAGACATTTCGTCCGCAGTCTTTTATTGGATTCATTTAATTATATAATCACGCTTAGTTATACACGTATACCAATGTTCCGGCATCAATATAGCTGAACAGCTTCTTTGCTTGAGACGGCGGCATGTTCACGCAACCGTGAGATCCGGAGCTGTGGTAGATAGTTCCTCCGAAACTGCTTCTCCAAGGAGCATCATGAAGTCCAATACCGCCATTAAACGGCATCCAGTAGCTAACCTTGGAGGCGTAACTGCTTCCATCGCCATTGCTTCCCTTGAGGGTCGCATTCCGTTCCTTATAGGCCAGCTGGAAAATTCCATATGGCGTCGCATTCTCATCGCTTCCCGTCACAACGGAGGTTTTCAGTTTCACTTTGCCATTTTCAACATAGTACACCGTCTGGGATGCAATGCTCACTTCCACTCTTGTGCTCAAATCCTGCTTTGACGCTTTCAGATACAGCGTTCCGGTCTTTCCGGATTTCGCCACCGACAGAATGGATTCTGCGGTTTTCTCTACATCTACTTCGTTCTCAATGGCATAGTTCACCAGGGTTTTCGATCCCTCTTCGGTATCCACCGTATACATATCCTGGGAATAATCCTTGCCGATTTCCTTTGCAACTGCTTTCGCACCTTTTTTGCTGTACTTCGGACCATCCTTCGTATACAGAATCACCTTAGAGAGTTGTTTCGGTGTCACGGTAAAGGTACCGCCTGCAGAAGTCTTTAACTTCAATCCGTCCGCTAGATAGTACTTAGCGAACTTCAGCTCATCCTGCAAATCATCGAATTTGACCTGTGGCTTCCGTACGTAATCGTCGCTTTTGAAGGTAAAAGTACTTTCTTTCGGCGAACTTTCCCGATACTTCGCCACATCTTCTGTCAGTGCGGTCTCGTCCAGACTATCTCCATAGACTTCTTTTACAATCCGCATCGTATCATAATTGATGTGAGCATCCTGGGTCTTCACCGATCCCTTCCGATCCGGAATCTTCTTTCGAATAATCTTTGCAGTCTCCTTAATTCCGGACTTCACTTTGAGCGGCATGGTGTAATCCGCACCACCGCCGACATAATTTCTCGGGTCAACAGAGGATAACATCAGTTTGCTATGCAGGGATTCTTCGATATCAAAGACAAACTTCGTCTTCACCGTCACCGCATCACTGGAATCTTCCTTGAGCTGAATCTGATTGGCTTCCTTTGTTACCTTCTCACTCGCTTCCGTTACCGTCAGTCCCCCTACGGAAATTCCATCACTCTTTGCATTTCCCGGAAACGTCTTCACGCTGTACATTCGGTATCCAGCAAGCCCACCTATCAGAATTACGATTACCAGAATCGGAATCCATATTTTTTTCTTACTC
>JBNMGJ010000181.1:0-3770 GCA_050872185.1 Mogibacterium sp. | reverse complement strand
TTTCAATGAACTTTTGGAGGAAACCCTTTTTTGAAGACTGCATTATTCATTGGATTCCTCAGGTAAAAGCAGTTTCCAATGAACCCACCATTGTCCGAGGGTCCAAAGCCCCCTCACTCGTCAAAGGCTTCCACCCCCGCAGACAACGAAGGAACCTGAGGCGGGCGCACGTTCCGTGCGCCGCCTCAGGTTCCTTCTTCTACTCTACGTATAACGATTTACATGCTCCGGACGAGCCGCTTTCTATTATTCCAGCTCAAAAGCTCCCGTATACAACTGATAATACGTGCCCTTCCGCTTCATCAACTCATCGTGATCGCCTCGCTCGATAATGCGTCCCTGATCCAGCACCATGATGGCATCGGAATTCCGAACCGTGGACAGACGATGGGCGATAACGAATACCGTTCTTCCCTTCATCAGGTTATCCATGCCCTTCTGCACCAGAGCCTCCGTTCTGGTATCGATGGAACTGGTGGCCTCGTCCAGAATCATTACCGGCGGATCCGCTACCGCTGCTCTTGCAATCGAAATCAGCTGCCGCTGTCCCTGGGACAGCTGAGAACCGTTCCCGCTGAGCATGGTGTCGTATCCATCCGGAAGTCGGGTGATGAAGTCATCCGCATTGGCCAGCTTTGCCGCCGCAATGCATTCCTCATCCGTTGCGTCCAGTCTTCCGTACCGAATGTTATCCATTACAGTTCCGGTAAAAAGATTTACGTCCTGCAGCACGATTCCGAGAGAGTGCCGGAGATCCGGCTTCCGGATGTGCTTAATGTTGATTCCATCATAACGAATTTTTCCGTCGGAAATGTCGTAGAACCGGTTAATCAGATTGGTGATGGTGGTTTTGCCTGCGCCAGTTGCACCGACGAAAGCGATTTTCTGTCCCGGTTTTGCGAAGAGGGATACATCATGCAGCACCTGCTTCTCTTCGGTGTATCCGAAGTCCACATCCTCCATCCGAACGTCTCCCTTGACCTCGATATACTGAGGTTCCGGATATCCTGGAGTCATCCGCTTCCAGGCCCACATTTCTGTGTTGTGGTCGGTTTCGATGAACTGGCCGTTTTCTCCTTTTAGCACATTCACCAGAGTCACATAGCCTTCGTCTTCCTCTGGCTTTTCATCGATAAGGGTGAACACACGGCTAGCACCGGCCAGTGCCATGGAAATCACCGGAACCTGGGAGGACATCTGTCCGATGGTCTGGGACAGCTGACGAGACATTCCCAGGAAAGACACGATGATACCCAGGGTAATCGGATGTACGCCGCTAAGGCTGAGGTTCGGCGCACCCACATACACCAGAATTCCGCCGATGAGTGCCAACAGTACGTACTCAATATTTCCGATATTTCCCAGAATCGGCATCAGCACGTTACCGGCAGCATTGGCCCGGGAGCTGTCCTTGAAGAGCTGCTCGTTCAGCTGGTCGAAGGTGATCTTGCTCTCCTCTTCGTGGGTGAAAACCTTGACGACTTTCTGCCCCTTCATCATTTCCTCGATGAAGCCCTCTTCCTTCGCCAAGGATTTCTGCTGACGCATCATATAGGTGGAACTCTCTTTGCCCAGGAGTTTCGTCACTCGGAACATGAGGAATACCACGGCAAAAACAACCAGCGTCAGCCACAAGCTATACCGGAGCATCATCAGAATAATCACGGTAACCGACAGGATTGCCTGGAACAGGGATGGAATACTCTGTCCAATCATCTGACGGATGGCATCTACGTCGTTGGTGTATGTACTCATAATGTCACCGTGGGCGTGGGTGTCGAAGTACTTAATCGGCAGCTTCTCCATGGCGGTGAACATCTCATCGCGGAGCAGCTTGAGGGTGCCCTGGGTTACGCCCGCCATAATCTGAGTGTAGACTGCGGCGGCGGCGGCTCCCAGAATATATACCGTAATCATGGTGATTACAATCTGTGTGAACTGGGCCTGCACCGGACCCATTCCAGACTTCAGGCCTGGAACCACCACTTTGTCGATAATCTGCTGCATGAACACGTTGGAAAGGGAACTTCCCACCGCTGCTAGGATGATGCAGATGGTGACTAGAATCAGTCGGCCCTTGTAGTGGTCCATTAAATATTTGATAAATCGTTTCATGGTGCCCGGTTTGATTTCTCCTACCGGTTGACCCATCTTTGGCTTAGGCATTCGGTTCCTCCTTTCCTCTCGTCTGAGAATCGTAGATTTCTCTGTATATTCCATTGGCTTCCATCAGGCTCTGGTGGTTGCCCTGCTCCACAATGCGGCCTCCTTCCATAACCAGAATCTGGTCCGCATCCTGAACCGAAGAAATTCTCTGTGCAATAATGATTTTCGTGGTATCCGGAATCTTCGACAGGAATGCCTGACGAATCAAGGCATCAGTCTTGGTATCCACGGCTGAGGTGGAATCGTCCAGAATCAGCACCTTCGGGTTCTTGAGAAGGGCACGGGCAATACAGAGCCGCTGCTTCTGACCCCCGGACACGTTGGTGCCTCCCTGCTCGATGTAGGTGTCGTATCCATCTGGGAACTTCGACACGAATTCGTCCGCCTGAGCCAGTTTGCAGGCTTCGATGATTTCCTCATCGGTGGCATTCTTGTTGCCCCAGCGCATGTTCTCCTTGATGGTTCCGGAGAACAGCACATTCTTCTGAAGCACCACCGCCACCTGATTTCGAAGGGCATCCACGTCGTACTTCCGAACGTCCACGCCGCCCACCTCTACGGATCCATCCGTTACATCGTACAGTCTTGGAATCAACTGAACCAGGGAACTCTTGGAAGAACCGGTTCCGCCGATGATTCCCACGGTCTGCCCGGACTTAATGTGAACGTCGATATCCGTCAAAGCGTTCCGCTTGCTCTTCTCGTTGTATTTAAAAGAAACATGGTTGAAGTCCACACTTCCGTCCGCTACCTCTGTGATGGCATCCTCCGGAGAGTGCAGCGTGTTCTCGTAGGTGAGAACCTCCGTGACTCTTCGTGCCGATTCCTGGGCCATGGTCAACATCACGAATACCATGGACAGCATCATAATGGACATCAGCAACTGGACCCCGTATGTAATCAGCGCGGACAGGTCGCCGGTGTTCAGGGTAGTACCGTGGCTGGCGATAATCATCTTCGCACCGAAGGTACTGATCAGCACCATGGACAACGACATGCACAGGGTCATTACCGGACTGTTCAGCGCCAGGATGCGCTCCACGTGGGTGAAGTCCTTCCGAAGTTCCTCCGCAGCTCCGGAGAATTTTTTCTCCTCATAATCCTCCCGAACGAAGGACTTTACCACCCGAATGCCGGAGATGTTCTCCTGAATAGAATTATTCAGGGCATCGTACTTCCGGAAAATCCGGCGGAAAATCGGCATGGCCGTCTGAATCATCAGAATCAGCACAATGGCGATAATCGGCATTACCAGAAAGAACAGCACTGCCATCCTTGGATTGATGGAGAAACTCATAATCAGTGCGAAAATCATCATCAGCGGCGTTCTTACCGCAATACGAATCAGCATCTGAAATGCGTTCTGAATATTCGTTACGTCCGTGGTCAATCTCGTCACCAGAGACGAGGAAGAGAATCGGTCCACATCTGCGAAAGAGAAATCCTGAATCGCATAGAAGATGTCATGCCGCAAGTTCTTCGCAAATCCCGCCCCGGCGGTGGCCGCCTTCCTTGCTGCCAGCACACCGAACAACATGGACAGCATGGCCATCACCAGCAAGATACTCCCGTACTTGATAATCGGTTCCAGGGAATCCGCTGTC
>JBNMGJ010000028.1:0-13826 GCA_050872185.1 Mogibacterium sp. | reverse complement strand
TTCCAGAATCATGCTGGCATTCAAACACATCATCAGCGACAACGACTCGGTAGAAACCATGATTTTCGACGAAATCGATACGGGAATTAGCGGCAAGACCGCCCTAGTGGTGGGAAAGAAGATGCGGGAAATCGCCTCTTCTCATCAGATTCTGTGCATCACCCACCTACCACAGATTGCCGCCTACGGCGATGCCAACTTCCAGATTCAAAAGAATCTTTCGGATCAGTCCACCCAGACCAACATCGTTCCCCTGGACGAAGAGGGAAAGATTCACATGCTGGCAGGTATGATTAGTGGCGACCCAGACAGTCCTTCCGCCCTGGAAACCGCCCGGGAACTGAACCAGGCCACTCGGTAAAAATATATTTACACAAAAACAGCAAGTGTTGCTCTTTCACTTGCTGTTTTCTAATTTTCAATAATTCTATACGTGCAGAATGAACATCTCCAGCGCCAGCTGATCGGACATGTTCCCCGTCTTAATATCTCGGTCGGCGTTGTACAGCAGAATGAGAAGTTCTTTTAGCTTCCCTTTCGTGAACTTCTTTGCCGCCCGATAGGCCTTCTTGAAGCGGTATTCGTTCACACCTAATGCCTTCACCATGGCCCCCATGGCCAGACCCTTCTCTTCCATTATCAGCGCATCATACATCATCTCAAACTGAGAAGTCAGAAGGCCGATGAGCTGGAACGAGCTGCCGGTTCCTTCCGCCAGAGTATGCTCTGTCATGGTGATGGCCTTCTTCCGGTCTCCTGCCAGCAGCGCATCCATGAGGCCGAACACGAATTTGTCCTCGTCCCCCACCATCAGGTCTTCAATCTCGTCATCCTGAATCTCATCTCCTTCCGTAGAGTAGAGAATCTTCCGGATGTCGTTGTCCATATCATCCAGACCGTATTGACTTTCCTTGTTGAAATATCCCGACAGATCAATGAGCTTTCCCAGTTGCTTGCCCGTCATGGTCTTTCCGGCTTTCTTGACCCGCTTGGCGATGAAACCCTCCAGCTCCGGCCGGGACAAAGCATCAAAGGAATAGGCCGAGGCGGATTTCATCAGCTTCTTTCCGAAGGCGTTCAGCTTCTCTGAATGTTCCGCATCCACGGACAGTACAATTAGGGAAAGATGATCTGTCCCTTCCGCGTATTCCAGAAGGCGCTTTCCCTCTTCCTTCTGGAACCGCGTCATCTCAGACTTTCCCTTCTTCTCGCAGATCCAAGGATAATTCCGAACCACCAGCACCCGCTGTCCGGGGAACATAGAAGGCGTCTTCGCCATTCCGATGATTTCATCCATGGACATCCGGTCACCTTCTACTTCCAGAATGTTCTCCTGCTGGAAGTCCTTTCCGCCGTATTTCACCTTCAGCTGGGAGCAGGCCCAACGGATGAGATAATTCTCTCGGCCGGTGAGCATTACCACGTTGTGAAACATATTATTCCTGTAGTCTTTTCTGAATTCTTTATATGACATCTATTCTTTCATCCTGTCTATCCTGATTCGGCGGTTCCGAACGCGAAGTCCGATGGCGCCGTCCCGGTCGTTCCGGTACACCGGAATTCCCCGCATCTTTAATTTCTCCAGGGTCTCCTTGTGGGGATGCCCGTAAAGGTTCCGTGCCCCCACCTGAATCACCGCCACCGACGGCTGCACCGCATTCAGAAATGCGTCGCTAGAACTGCTGTGGCTACCGTGATGGGCGACTTTCAGTACATCGCACCGAAGTTCTTCTGTACCCCGGTAGTATTGTAACATATCCGCTTCCCCCTCCTCAAGAAGGTCCCCGGTTACCAGAATTCGGATTCCCCGGTAGTCAATTCGGTACACTCCGTTCAACCTGTTCTCATCTGCAGCATCATTCTCGAATTCCGTTCCATCAGATGTTCCACCAGAATCCGCAATGGGCCAAAGAACCTTGATGCACATCTCATCGGAGACTTTCAGCACATTCCCACCCTTAAGAAACCGCGCTTGTGACGGCGTCTCCGAAAGCCCTCGGTATACCGAAGGCACATAGAATGTTTGAACCGGAAACCTTTCCGCCAGCTCCTGCACCCCCTTGAAGTGATCCATGTGAAGGTGGGTACAAAGAGCCCCGTCTATCTTCGTCACCCCGTTCTTGAGAAAATACGGCTGCAGCACTTTCTTTCCCACTTCATACTGGGAATTTCCCCCTCCATCCACCAGAACGTTCTTTCCTTCCGTTTGAAGATGGATTCCATCGCCCTGCCCCACGTCCAGGAAAATCACACCATCCCCCGCCAGCGGATTCCGAAGCCCCGCCACAAGTAGGAGTGCGGGAAGCACAAAGCCCCCAAGAATCCGCGATACATCCGTCCATTCCCGGCGTATCATCAGAACCTGGAACAGTTCAGAACTAACGAACATCAGAATCAGGTAAAAGCAGATTAATCCCCCAGAGGATCCCGATTCCTGCAGACTGCTAAAATTTCCCTTCATGTACAGAATACGGTTCAAGCGAATGAGGAGGCCTGTCAGAATCTCCAGACTCTGGGCCGGAATTCCGCCAATAGGAATCATCAAATTCAAAAGAAATAGAATCATTCCGAAGGGAACCGCCACCGACGCCAGAAATATGACCGGTAAATTGATAACCATGGAAAGCGGGTTAAAACGGTTAAATGAATGAATCTGAAAAGGAACCATCATACACTGGAGAGCCACAGCCGGCGCCATCCGTTGTCCCAGAAAATGGGACAGGGGCTTGGTCAAAAATGCCATTCCTGCAATCGCCAAATAGGACATGAGGAAACCCGTATGGAACAGCTGGTATGGACGAAATAACAGAACAATCATAGCCGCGGCCGCCGTTCCCGTAGTCAGGTCAAAAGGCTTTCGTAGGTACATTCCGCACATGGAAAGAACTGCGATGATTGCCGCCCGCAGAGTGGAGGGATTCCACTCCGTTAGTTCCCCGTAGAGAAAAAGCAGTGCCGATATCGCCGCCGTCACTTTCCAATATTTCCGATTTCTTGCCAACGCCGTAAGAAGGGCAATTAGAAATCCCACATGAAGTCCGCTGACCGCCAGAATGTGTGCTGTTCCGTTTTCTGTGAATTCTTGGTACGTCTCTTCATCAATGCCGCTCTTATCTCCGAAAAGGATTCCCTTGAGAAATTCTTTGCTTTCTTCACTTCCTTGGAACGCCTCTAGAAACTGCTCTTTCAAATTCTGGAGCTTTCTGTGGAATGCATCCATAACATATTCCGATTTTCCCGTTTCTCTAAGGCTCTTTGCATTCAGCGTATAGACGATTCCCTTCGTTTTGAGATACAAGCGGTAATCAAAGCATCTCGGATTTCCTGCCTCGTCGGGAATTCGGAGGTGGCCGGCTGCTTTTACAAGGGTACCAGGAAGAAGCAGTTTCCGCTTCTCCGAATAATCCTTAAGGAGGATTCGACGCTTTCCGGAGGCGAGAACCGCCTCGACCTCGTAGGAATTGTAATCCTTTCCTTCTTGGGCGTGAAGGATTCGAACTTGGGATAGGGTCTTCGAATCCCTCGCCTGAATTGTCTCATTCACGTAAAGCCGATTGAAATTTCCAAGGAAAACCAGCAGCCCTAGAAACAGCAGTCCCGTCATTACCTGAAGCTGCAGATGGGTCATTCCGTATTTTTTCCGGATTCCTTCCGGAATGGATGGAAAGGCTGCCGCAGTGCAGGCGAGAAATAAAGCACCTTCTGCAAGCCGCTTTTTCTCCAATATTAAATAGCCCGCTGTAATTCCCGCCACCAGCATTCCCAGATAGATTATTAATTTTCTTCGATTCATGGAATTATTATACCGAATAAAAAATTCCCCTTCAGTACACTTCTGGAATGATGCGTAGAGTTTATAAATTTGACAATCCATGGATTTCTTTATAGAATTATCAAATCAATGAAGGCGAAATATTATGTATCTCAATAATCATGTAATCAAAGAAAGGGTGACTTGCATATGAGTAGAACAGAAAGCGACAGTCTGCACTTAATGACTGAGGGGAATATTATGAAGGAGATTCTGCTGTTCTCCGTCCCTCTAATTCTGGGCAATCTGCTTCAGCAGTTCTACAACACATTCGATTCCATCATGGTGGGAAAATGCGTCGGAGCCAATGCGCTGGCAGCGGTAGGTTCCAGTTCCTCCCTGATATTTCTGATTATTTCCTTTGCGCAGGGTGCCTCGGTGGGCGCCGGTGTTGTGGTGTCCCAATACCTAGGTGGTCGGAATGACAAAGGGGTGCACCGCACCGTCCACACGTCTTTGGCCATCGCCCTGTTTCTTGGGGTCATCATGAGTATCATCGGCGTTCTGGCCAGCCGCACTATTCTTATTTGGATGGATACCCCGAAGGAGGTTCTGCCGGAATCCATCACCTATCTGAGAATTTATTTTGCCGGAACCATCTTCACCGTACTGTACAACATGATTTCCGGAATATTAAATGCAGTGGGAAATTCCAAAAGGTCCCTCCTCTACCTGTTCATCGCTTCTGTCACCAATATTGTTCTGGACATTGTGCTGGTGGCCATCCTTCGCATGGGAATTGCCGGTGCGGCCATCGCCACGGTATTCAGCCAGTTCATGTCCTGCCTCTTCTCCCTCCTCTACCTGATGCGGGTGAATGCCTCCTACAAGGTAATCCTCCGAAAGATCCGGTTTTACAAGAATCAGACCCTCCGCATCATCCGAGTGGGCCTTCCGGCAGGCATTCAGAACACGGTCATCGCCATCTCCAACGTACTGGTTCAGTCTAGTGTCAACGGTTACGGAGCGACACCCATGGCGGGGTTCGGAGCCTACCTTAAGGTGGACGGATTCAACATTCTCCCCGTGATGAGTATCAGCATGGCCATTACTACTTTTACCGGACAGAACTTCGGTGCGGGCAAGCTAGACCGGGTCAAGAAAGGCATGTGGAAAACTCTGCTCATCGGCATCATCTACACGGTCGTAACCGGCATCCTCATCCTAACCTTCTCCCAGCCGATTATGCACCTCTTCACCGATGACCCAGAGGTGACGAAATACGGATGCGAAGCCATGAAATTCTTCTGCCCCTTCTACTGGCTCCTAAGCATCCTCCACGGCTTGGCCGGAACAGTACGTGGCACAGGTAAAAGCATCCCGCCCATGGCGGTACTCCTGATTTCCCTCTGCCTCTTCCGAATTGTCTGGATTCAGTGGATTCTCCCTCATTTCACCACCATTGACGGAGTCTTCGTCCTGTACCCGATATCCTGGGCCGTGGGTGTGACGCTGATGATTCTCTACACCCTGTTCGGTCACTGGCTGTATCCATCTGGGAAAAGAAAGTAATTTGAAATGTATATAAGAACATCCTATGGAAGCGATTTACGACTTCCATAGGATGTTTTTGTTTGCTATTCAACTTCTGTTATTCTACTTCCGCCTTCCACAGTCCATGAAGATTGCAGTAAGCGTATACCGCCTGAGGAACCTCTCCCTCTGTCAGGGCGAAAATACATTGGGGAACTTCCCCTGGACGGAGATTCACTTTCTGGAATCCGCGGTCAGTCTCCAGCACAACAAATTCGATAAAGTGTTCTTCCGCCATCGGATGGAAGATGGATCCCACAGAAACGTGAACCGTCCCTTCCTCCACCTCTGGAACCGGCACATGCTTCTCCGCTGCCGCGTCAGTAGTGTTCGCTTTCAAAAGCTGCATCCGTGTTCCACAGCACAGCGGAATCACCGGATGATTCTCATTCATAAAAACGACAATATTCCCACATTCTTTGCATCGATAAAATTCCATTTCCGTTCTCCTTCCTCTCGAATATCTTCGAAATCCACCAGAGGAAATCATTGCTTAGAAGGTTCTGTCATTATATCGACTCCATTGCTTGGATTCGTGGAGATTCGCTGAAAATTCCTACATATTTCGAGAAAGTGCCGCACTCATCCGGTCGCCATGATTCCGCACTACTCTCCATCCATCGTTACATCCGGCACTTCCATTTCTTTCGGATTGGTATCGGAAAGTGCGTAGGCAATGTTGTAACCGTGATCGCCGCAGCGCTCCAGGTCTGTTACCAGGTTGGTGAAAATGACACCGGCCAACGGATCGCAGGTATTTCCCATGAGACGAACAATGTGGTGATCCACCAGCTCGTTCTCCTGGCGGTCCAGCCGGTTCTCCAGCTTTTCAATTCGCTGAAGCGGAATGGATTCTCCGGTTTCAAATACATCCACCGCCAGCTCTACCAGTTCCACGGCATCTCGTGCCATCATGTACAGCTCATCCCTTGCATCCGGCGACATCACACTGTGCTTTGCCATCATCTGTTCCGCATATTCTATAATATTTACCGCATGATCGGAAAGTCGCTCAATATCCGTCACGGTAATGGACATCTCGGACATGTGCTTTAGACCCTCCGAACCGAAGGAGAAGTCCCGAAGCTCTGCCATTCCCTCATCAATTAGGTCGTTCAGGATATCCACGCTGTCCTCCCGAATCCGAACTCTCTCCGCCTTCGCCGGATCGTAGTCAAAGAAACATTCCACCGCTTCCCGAAGATTCTTCGCCGAAATCTTTCCCATTCTAGCAATTTCCAGCTGGGTCTGATGCAAGGCGATACTGGTTGGCATCTTCTTCACGTTAATCATGTACTGCAGCGAGCGATCCATCAGACGTTCGTTCTCTTCCGGAAGGACCGGAATGATTTTCTCTACAATCTTCACCAGGTACTTCATGAACGGAAGCTCCACAATTACTGCGATAATGGCGAAAATCGTGTGAGTATTCGCAATCTGTCTTCCCACATCGTCCGGTGACAGCGACTGAATCGCCGTCAGAATCTGTGGGAACAGTCCTATCAACGTCATCAGGATTACCGCACGAATTAGGTTGAACACCAGGTTCAGAATCGCTGAACGCTTACCGTTCCGGTTCACCGTCAGAGATGCAATCAGGTTCGGCGTCACGGAACCAATGGCCGCACCGATTACCAGGTACACCGCCGTGTGGTAACTCAAGAGGCCCTGCACTGCAAAAGCCTGGAAAATAACCGTGGACGAAGAAGAGCTCTGCAGAATTGCGGTAAAGGCAACGCCGAACAGCACCGCCAGAATCGGATTATCCAATCCGGAAATGGTCCGGATAAAGGTCTCGCTTTCCGACAGCGGGGCAATGGCCTGCTTCATGATGGAAATTCCCACGAACAGCATACCGAAGCCCATGATTACTTCTCCCACGTACTTCACTGTGTTGTTCTTGACAAAGAGGAACGCCACCACGCCTAAGAACATAATCACCGGGGCGTAAGCCGCCAGATTAAACGCCGTAATCTGAGCCGTTACGGTAGTACCGATATTCGCACCCATGATGACGCCCAGCGCCTGGTACAATGTCATCATTCCAGAGTTCACGAATCCGATTACCATGATATCCGTCGCCGATGAACTCTGCACAAGAATCGTCATCACCATTCCCACGAAGACCGCCGCAAGCTTGTTGGAGGTGGCCTTCTCCAGAATGGATTGCAGGTTATCTCCTGCCGCGTCCTTCAGACCGGCGGACATGACCGTCATACCGTACAGAAACAGTCCTACGCCGCCCAGCAAAGAAAACGCATCCAGTAATGTCATAATACATCTCCTAGTCTATCTTAGATTCATTTCGTTTTACATACAGGGCTATTGTATCATTTTTGTAACGGCTCTACACTATTTTTTGTTTTGTTAAAAATATTTCTTTATTCTTCTTCCTCTTTCCGTGGCAATGTCAGGACAGATTTAAACAGATCTCCGTCGATTTCCACGCGGAAATTTCCGCCCATAATCTCCGCCAGGTTCCCCGCAATCGAAAGACCCAGTCCGCTTCCCTCCGTATTTCGGGAATCGTCCCCTCGGACAAACCGTTCCATCAGTTCTTCCGCGCTGATATTCAGTGGCGCCTCGGAAATGTTCTTGACGGTGAAAATAATTTCTTTTACCGAAGTCTCCAAGTCCACATAGACTCGGCTGCCCTCCATGGCATATTTCTTCACGTTCCCCAGAATGTTCTCCAGAATCCGGAAAGTTAACTTTCCATCGGCATAGATAGGGGCCGGTTCCGCCGGAATATTCTGAATCAGCTTCAGGTTCTTCTGCTGGAAATCATCGGTGAATTCTCCGATAGCCTGCTCCGTCAGAGTACCCATGTCCAAGTACATCCATTCCACTGGGATGTCGCCACTGCTGGCTTTGGCCGCATCAAAGAGGCTGTCCACCAGGTTCTGGAGGCGCTTTGATTTGTTATCAAGAATCTCCACGTACTCTCGGGCGGATTCGCTTTCTAGATTCTCTTTCTTCAGAAGATCCACATAGGTGATAATGGAGGTCAATGGCGTTCGCAGGTCGTGGGATACGTTAGTAATCAGTTCTGTCTTCATCCGCTGACTTCGCATCTCCGATTGAATGGCCTTCTCCTTCGCTTCGGAAATGGCATTCACTTCCTGGGCCAGCTTTTCGAACTCCCCTTTTCCCGGAAGGTCAATTCGGTACTCAAAGTCTCCCGATGCGGCGGCGTGGATTCCTTTCTTCACTTCATTGTACTTCTGGTAATATTTCGGAACCATCACTACAATCAGCGCAATGGAGATTACCACTCCGGTACCCGCCAAAGAAGCGGATAGGAAGCATAATAGAATCAACGCAATCAAAATCGCCGTCTGAAAGCTGTTCGTCCGGTCGATGATATTTTCCACCTTCGGAATCAATCTTCCCAGAATCGTACGCTGTAGGAATGTATGGTTCAAAATGTTCCGAACGAATGCAATCAATCCGGTGAGAATCACCATACCACAGATGGCTCCCACAATAGCGATCAAAAGCATCAGTGCCGGCACCGGCATCCACTTCGGATCAAACCAGAAATCCGTTGCGTAATCCACATTTATCACCGCATATATGGACTTGATATCGCTATGAATCAGATGTGTCAGCGCCGGCCATTTTACATATGCACCGAATAGGGCAATACTCATTGGGATGTAACAGACCCCTGCGATGGTTGCTGCGCACAGATGGATTTCTGGGGGCACTCTGTCAAAGAAATTGCACCTAACAGTTCCATCTGAATTTCGAATGCTGCAATTTCTCAAGGTAAGTCCGATTCCAACTAACACAAGGAGTCCGATTAGGTAAAGCAACGTCCACATGGAATTTCGAAACTGATTAAATACACTGGTGTCATATTCCAACGTGGTGGAATAATCTTTAATGGTGGAACAAATGGGAATCATCGGAATAATCAGCGGAACTGCTGCTGCCGCCAACACGGTGATTCCATAACCTATCTGGAATTTCTTATTTTGATTTAAATTCTTCATATCGCTACCTCTAATATTTCTCTATCTTATACCCGGTGCCCCAGACCACTTTAAGGTACCGAGGTTCCTTCGGATTAATCTCAATTTTCTCTCGGATATGCCGAATATGTACCGCAACGGTATTCTCCGGGTTGTAGGCATCGTCTTCCCAGACGGCATCGTAGATCTGCAGAATGGAGTACACTCTTCCTGCGTTTTTCACCAGAAATGCCAGTATCTTGTACTCCGTAGGAGTCAGATTGATTTTCTCTCCGTCCACGGTTACTTCCTTGGCACCATCGTCTAGGGCCAGGCCTCCACTCCGGTAGATCATTTTTTCACTGGACTTCGGCATACTTCCCAGCATGGTATACCGGCGAAGCTGGGATTTGACTCTTGCCAATAGTTCCAACGGATTGAAGGGTTTCGTCACGTAATCATCGGCCCCCACGCTCAGTCCGCCAATCTTATCATAATCCTCACTCTTGGCCGACAGCATGATAATCGGGATGTTCTGATCCTCCCGAATCTTAATCGTGGCCTGCATTCCGTCCAGCTTCGGCATCATAATATCCATGATAATCAGATGAATTTCTTCCTTTCTCACCACCTCCAGTGCTTCATAGCCGTTGTAGGCTTTGTACACCTGATAGCCTTCATTCTGAAGATAGATTTCGATGGCGCGCACAATCTCTCTATCATCATCACAAACCAATATATTCATTTTCTTTCCTCTCTTTCTGCTAACAGTATATCGTTCCATTATTAAGAACCTCCTACGGAAATTCTTATGAAATTCTTAAGATTTACACGGAAACAGTATACCATACCTATATTCTTTTAGCGGAAAAGCTTCGTGAGGAATCCTGCAGAAATGATTTCCCCGGATGAATTTAGGTACTGTTATCTTGAATCGAATTGAGATATAATAGCCGTAAGTAGTGCAAACGGGCACCAGACGAAAATGATTTCAATCGGAAAGGAGATTCCTATGAATAAATCAATTGATGTAATCGGCGTACAGATGGATTTCGGCGCATCCAAGAGAGGGGTTGCCATGGGGCCGGCGGCCATCCGCTATGCCGGACTGATTGACGACCTGAAGAAAATGGGATTTGACGTTCATGACCGGGGCGATATTCTTCCGCTTCTCAGAGGAAAGAGCCGCGATACCCTTCGGAATTATGAGCAGGTCATCGATGTGAACCACAAGCTGTACGACAAGGTTACCGCTGCTTTGAAGAAAGGACATTTCCCGCTGACCTTAGGAGGCGATCACAGTATCGCAGCCGGAAGCATTTCTGCGGTCAGCAAAGCGTACCAGGACCAGGGTGGCATCGGCGTCATCTGGATTGATGCCCACGGTGACTGGAACAATGAGGAGACCAGCTCCACCGGCAACATGCACGGCATGCCTTTCTCCGCTGTCTGCGGTCAGGGGCCGGATTGCATGGTGGACTACGGCCAGGGACCGGCTTACGTTAAGGTAAAGAACTGCGTACAGATTGCTGGAAGAGAAATCGACCCGAAGGAAGCCGCTCGCATGAAGAAAGCCGGAATCACCGTATTCCCGATTAACGTGATTGACGAGATGGGAATGCCAACCGTGATTCGGAGAGCCATCGAAATCGCTTCCGACGGTACTGCAGGCATCCATCTGAGCTTCGATATCGACGCGGTCACTCCGGAAGTGGCTCCAGGAACTGGAACCGTGGTTCACAGCGGCCTCACCGCTCGGGAGTCCTTCATCGCCGTAGAACTTCTGGCTGAATCCAAGAAGCTTCTCTCCATGGACATGGTAGAGGTGAATCCGATTCTGGACGAGCGGAACAAGACCGGCATCTTAGCTTCCAAGCTAATTCAGTCCACACTGGGTGACCGAGTATACTAGGATTTCGGTAATCCTATTGAAATTATGGTAAAAAAAGTCTCGGGCAGTTCCAATTGCCCGAGATTTTATTTCTTTATTTTCGTCATACTCTACGGAATTACTTCTTATTTCTCATGTGTCTTCCCACAGCAATCAGCAGAATCAGCACTACGAGACCCACACCGCCGATAATCAGCACCTTGTGTCTTTCGAAGAATGTGGTATTTCCGGTTCCCACATCATACACGTGCACGAAGGAGCCTTTGTTCTCGTCAATCATCTCCTTCACCTGGCGAACACTGATCTTGTCCGCATTTTCTTCGTCGACTTGAACTCGTGTTAACTTGCTACTGCTGAAAACGTATAGTACATTTTTTTCCGAATTTTCTATATCCTTCTTCGTCAAATTATCCTCCGAGACGATTCGGAGCTCTTTGTCTGTCTTCTTGTTTTCTTTTACAACGGAATCGATATCCTTCTTCGGGAGTGTTGAAATCAAGTCCGAATCCACCTCAACCTGGATGGACTTTCCATCAATTGTGTATTTCATGTGCTTCTGCACTTGGGTGCTCGATTGCGTGTCTGCAAAGGCAAGTGAATATGTGCCAACGGCAACCATCATGGTTGCCAGAAGTAATGGGATTATCTTTTGAAGTCGTTTCATAGGTGGCTCCTTTCTGAATGTGATTGTTTATCAATGATAAGGTAATAACCAAGGTTTCTCTTCGTTATAATCGAGAGATTTGAGTGAATCATACGAAGCTTTTTCCTTAACTTGCAGATTCGTATATCCACGGAACGAAGATTTCCTCCGAACTCTAAGTAACTTACTCGATTCAATATCATATCCTTTGTAACGAGATTGTTTTTGTTTTCAAACAGAATTTGGGAAAGCTCCTGTTCATATCTACTGATGTCAACGGCACATCTATCCGTGCTAAGCCGTGCTGCCCCTAGATTCAAAGTCGTATTTCCATAGTTCAATATTCGTTCTGATTTGTACTCAAAAAGCTGAAACTTAATTCTGCTAATTAATTCCTCCGGATTAATCGGAGCAATAATAAAACCTTGAAAATAGAATCTCGGGAAATCCATCTCCGGAAGTATCCCCGCATTGTGAGTGATAAGTAGAACACGAGTCTTGAAATAATACGCATATATTGTGCTCATAAGCATTCGAGTCAAGGACTTGGGCAAATCCAAATCCAGAATAACTAACCGGTATTGATTCTCTAACAAATCCACTGCTTTAGAAACATCTGTAGTAGTTGTGCATCTGTATTCAGCACACTTCAAAATACCCTCAATTTGATTGGCCATTTGATTCTGAGCAACAACAAAAATATCTTTCGAATTTCGCATCGGAAGACTTCTCCTTTCTTTAGATTATTGCCCCTTACCCTTGATTAGATATAGTCTATCATATTTATACTTTAATTCAAGTACTATTTATAATTTATTAATATATCGCATTTTTATACATTATTCAAATTTCTTCATCCCATGAATTATTCGACTACATCTATACTGTTATTATACACTTCTAATGTTACCGAAATGTTTCTGAGATGTGACAAATTTAAATTTTCGCATTAGCGAAACACTTTGGTAGCATTCCTCGTATATATTACGTAAACAATCTCATAATGAACGTGTCGGGCGGTTTCACACCACCCGACACATTTATTACTCTAACCCGCTCAATTCTTTTCCATACTCTTCCGTAACTTTCTTCCCATTGCTTCCATATTTCTTAAAAGCTTCTTCACACTTTTGCAGAGCTTTCTCCAGAGAAGCATAGGATTCTGTTTTCCGATACTCCTCGGTTATATTTTCTGTTTTCTCAGTTAATTTGTTGGACTCACCCGATGCAATCAGATAATCTTCCCATTTTTTAATGGATGCATCTCGGACGTTTTTTCGATTGTCTGCACGGTATTCTTTTTCCATTGTCGTATCGTTTTGCACATAGAACTTGTTCAAGCGGTTATAATCCTCGGATTTCTTCATTGTTTGAAGAACACTGTCAATATAACGGTCGGTTTCTTTTTCCGTGGCTTCAAACCCCTGTTTCTTCGCATGTTGGAATAATGCACACCGTTCAATCATCGACTCTTTCGCATCTTTAATTGCTTTGTCTTCTTTTTCTCCATTTATCATATGTGTCTTCACCTGTCGATAGAACTCTGGGTAAATGCTCGCTTCTCCCATTACATCTTGCATCTGACGTGTTCCTATCAGTAGGCTCACCATCTTGCTCTCGACAGAATCACTCTCTTTATAGAAGTCCTTGCCATAATCCGCACTTGCCCTCTGCGTTAGATAATATCCAGTAATCAGTATAGCTGCAATAAGCAAGAGTACAAACGTGACCAAGATTGATAAAGCCCGTATAATGGTGTAAATTAGAAAATAAAAAATGAGCCATTCGCTCAACCTTTAGGTATAATGTAGGTTAGCTAAATCAACAATACCCAGGAGGTTTATACAAATGGCTCAACTTAATATTACATTGAATCAGGAAGAAATTCTACTATTACTTTCAAAAGATCGCGATCAGGCATTCCGCTCTTTGCTCCAGAACAGTCTGAATAGCATTCTGAAAGCGGAATCCCAGGAACAGCTGCAAGCTGCT
>JBNMGJ010000038.1:0-11976 GCA_050872185.1 Mogibacterium sp. | reverse complement strand
GTGTACCGACTCCAATCACCATCCGTCCAGGCATGGTAATGTCCAACGAGCCAGGTGTCTACATTGACCATAAGTTCGGTGTTCGTATCGAGAACGAAGTTCTGATGAAGGACGATGGAAAGGGCAACACCATCAACGAGCCGATTACCTTTGTTCCTTACGAGAGAAAGGCCATCAACCCAGCACTGCTTACCGATGAGGAACTGGCATGGGTTAACAACTACCACAAGATGGTTCGGGAAACCCTGCTGCCGCTGGTAGACGGCGATCTGGCAGAGTTCGTCAAGGAAGAAACCGAAGGAATTACCAAATAAGGAGTTCAAGAAATGAAATATACAAGTACAGATAAAGCCCCTGCTGCCATCGGACCTTATTCCCAGGCAGTGACCGCCGGTGGATTTCTCTTCGCCTCCGGACAGACTCCGTTCAGCCCGGAAACCGGTGAAACTATCGGTACCACCATCGCAGAACAGGCCGAGCAGACTTGCAAGAACATCGGCGAGATTCTCAAGGCGAGTGGACTGACATTTGAAGATGTAGTCAAGACCACTTGCTTCATCACCGACATGGCCGACTTCGGTGCTTTCAACGAAGTATACGCAAAGTATTTCGTGTCCAAGCCTGCAAGATCCTGCGTCGCTGTTAAAGAACTTCCAAAGGGAATTCTCTGCGAAGTGGAGATTATCGCTGAGGTGAAATAATAACAGACAATTTAAGTATCAAAAAGTGCTTGGAGTTCGATTCCAAGCACTTTTTTCTAGCCACTATCCACTAATAACTACTCACTAACCACTATCCACTAGCCACTAACCACTATCCACTAGCCACTATTATACGTACCGTAATATCTTCACCCAAGTTCTCCCCTTCTTGGATTCCCCGCCGATTTCCTGCAGTATCGCCTTTCCTTTTCCTCGAAGGTTCAGCACCGCACCCTCTGGAATCCGTTGGTCTATTTTCGTACACTCCTGGTGGTCCACCGATACAATGCCGCTACGAATGGCGGATGCCGCGTCGGAACGAGATACCTTAAATGCAGTAGAAATCAGATTGTCCAATCGCAGGCTGGGAATGGTGTCTTTGATTTCCTGCACCCTTCGTTCCGGAATCTGAAGTTCTTCGATGGTGCGAACTTCAGTCTGAATCATGGCACGACCCACGGACGTATATTCCTGCAGAAGAAAGGGGGCAATCTCTGAGCGCACAATCAAATCCGCACTTCGATCCTGTACCAGAATGTCTCCCACCATTCTCCGTTCGATTCCTAAGCCTAATACAGATCCCAGATAATCTCGGTGACTCAGCTTCCGATCTCCGGAAGTGACTTCTACGTGCACCACCTGCAGAAATTCTTCCATTGCCAGCACATCCGAAAGAGATTCTCCGAATGCCTCCGGTGCGATAATAAGAATTCGGCGTTCCGCGTCCTCATATCCGCCGTAGAAGTAGCAGCGAAGTCCCGACGCTCCTTTTACTATATTCCGTGCAATGCTCTGTTGGTGAAGGTCTAGAAAGTCCGTATTCGTAATGTAGAATCCGTCCTGCGCCTGCCGAATCCGGTCCTCGATTCTGGACTGCAATAATTTCGTCTCATCCATTTCTCTATTCACCCTTTCATTTTCGTTTTTCCCATTCTACCAGAAAAGGAAGTTTCCGTATACCTCTTGCAAACAACTCTTGCAAGGAAGGCTCGAGAGTGCGATAATAAATTTAAAGATTTTGTAATATTTATACAGGTAATCGGAAAGGCGGATGTATGAAAGAAAACATATCAAAGGAACCGTACAAACCGGACGGGAAAGAGACTCGGGTGCAGATTATCAAATTTGCTCTCTTCTCGGCATCCGCCGGAATTATCGAAACCATTACTTTTACAGTACTGGACATGATTACCCCATGGAAATACTGGCCTTGCTACCTCATTGCGCTGGTACTTTCCGTGCTGTGGAACTTTACATTGAACCGTGAGTTCACGTTCAAGTCTGCGAACAACGTAACCAAGGCCATGTTCCAGGTATTTCTGTTCTACGTGGTATTCACCCCTCTCTCCACCTGGTGGGGAAACGCCCTCACCGAGAGAGCCGATTGGAACAGTTATGCCGTGCTATTTCTAACCATGGCCACCAATCTTATTTCCGAATTCTTATATGACCGCTTTGTGGTATACCGGGACAGCATGAACACCAATTCCCGGGCTAGAAAGCAACAAGAAAGGAGCAACTAATGAACAATTCAGGTATTAGTAGATGGGATTCTCCCGAGGAGATTAACGCCGCTCTCAAGGCCCTCACGGAGGAACCTATCTGGGAAGTGGACGACGATTACTACGAGAACACCATCCTCAAATATTACGATGAGAAGTGTCAGACTTCGAAAGCCATCTACGAAGAGGCCAAGGAATACATTCCGGGAGGTGTCCAGCACAACCTGGCTTTCAACAAACCTTTCCCGGTGGCTTTCAAGAAGGCAGACGGAGCCTACCTCTACGATGAGGACGGCAACAAGTACATCGACTTCCTCCAGGCCGGCGGTCCGACAATTCTAGGAAGCAACTACCCGGCAATTCGCGAGGCGGTCATTAATCTGCTGAACGAATGCGGGCCGGTTACCGGTCTTCTTCATAAGTCCGAGCTTCTTCTGGCGAAGGAAATTCACAAGCACATGCCTGGCGTAGAGATGTTCCGCATGCTGGGAAGCGGTACCGAATCCGTCATGGCTTCCCTTCGAATTGCCCGTATCGCAACAGGTAAGAAGCGGATTATCAAAGAAGGCGGTGACTACCACGGCTGGAGTGACCAGATGGTCTACGGCACCAAGATTCCAGGTTCCAGAGGTCTTCTAGAGTCCCACGGCATTCCGAGAAGGCTCTATTCCCTGACGGATGAAGTTCGCCCGAATGACCTGAACATGTTAGAGAGCATGCTCAAGCTGAACCAGCTCCGCGGTGGAACCGCTGCCGTCATCATCGAACCATGCGGCCCAGAAAGCGGTACCCGCCCAGTCTCCCAGGACTACAACAAAGGGGTTCGCTACCTCTGCGACAAGTACGGCGCCCTCCTGATTTTCGACGAAGTGGTAACCGGATTCCGCACCTCCATCCACGGTGCACAGGGCTACTTCGACGTAACACCGGATCTCACCATCTTCGGCAAAGTGGTTGCCGGTGGATACCCAGGTGCCGGCGGCGTAGGCGGTAAAAAGGAATACGCAGGCCTCATGGCGGCCGGCGTTGCCAGCGGAAAACACCGTGCTTACGTGGGAGGAACGCTGGCAGCAGCGCCAATTTCCGCATTGGCAGGCTACACCTGCATCAAGGAAATCGATCGAACCAACGCCTGCGAGATTGCAGGAAAAGCCGGAGACAAGCTGACGGATGGCATCAAGGATTTAATCAAACAGTATGACCTTCCTTTCGTTGCCTACAACCAGGGAAGCATCTGTCACCTGGAATGCACCGGTGCCATGAGCTTCGACTTCTCGTCCTTCAACATTCTGAAGTCCGCCGTTGGGCTTCTTCGGAACAAGGACATGATGTACGAGAGAAAGGATTCCATGGAACGCATGGGGGCTGCTTACATGGCCAACGGCCTGGTGACCCTGGCCGGAAGCCGTCTCTACACCTCCATGGCCACCACCGATGAAGTCATCGCCGATGCGCTAACCCGTTTCGAAGACGTCTTCAAGCACGTGGTACGCACCGACAAAGGACTCCTGTAACGGAATCCGAAGACGAAATAACAAGAAAGAACGACCGGAAGTGCCTGACTCCATCGGGCACTTCTTTTACCAAGAAACGTGTTTTAACAGAAAGAGGAAAAATATGAGCGAATACATTCTCGCACATGACATCGGCACCAGTTCCGACAAGGCTGCTTTGGTGGACTATTCCGGTAAAATCATAGCCTCATCCACCTATCCTTATCCGACTTATTATCCGGAACCGGCTTGGGTAGAACAGAATCCGGAGGACTACTGGCAGGCGGTGTGCGAAACCAGCCGTTCTGTGGTGGCCAAAGCCGGAATCGAGAACAGCGAAATCAAGGGCATCGTCTTCTCCACCCAGGGCCAGGGAGTGATTCCCGTGGCGGAAGATGGTACGGTTCTCTACCCGAATATCACCTGGGTAGACGGCAGAGCCCAGAAGCAAGCGGAACACATTATGAAACGCGTTGGCGGTAAGAAACTGTTTACCCTGTTCGCTGGAACTCCGATTATGGGAAAGGACTGCATCGCCAAGATTACATGGCTCAAAGAGGAGCGACCGGAAATCTACAGGAAAACCCACCTGATTCTGGACGTGAACGGCTACTTGAAATACAAGTGCACCGGCCGGATGGTAACGGAACTTTCCGGAGCCTCCTCTTACGGACTGGATCTTAAGAAAAAGGACTGGATGTCTGTTTTTCCTCTGGTTGGAATCGATATGAACCGGTTACCGCCGCTGGTGTGCAGTACGGATATTGTAGGTGGTTTGACAGAGAAAGCCGCATCGGAGACCGGACTTCTAGCCGGAACTCCGGTGTTCGGCGGCTGCGACGATGTTCAGGCGGCAACGGTGGGGTCTGGAATGTGTGAGGACGGCGATATTCACATCTATCTGGGCACCTCTGCCTGGGTAGCAGCCTGCAGCCGAACGGCGGATAAATTCAAACACGGTGCCGCCGCCATCCAAAGTGCGGATAAGGAAATGAACCTTATTGCAGGAATCACAGAATCTGCCGGCGCCAATATTGAATGGCTTAAGAATCAGTTCTTCAAGAAGGAACTGGCGGAGCTGGGAAACGGAATCTACGAATACATGGACTCTGTGGTGGAGAATATTCCACCGGGAAGCGATCACCTGATTTGCACTCCTTGGATGCTGGGCGAACGGTGTCCAGTATCCTCTACCACCACTCGGGCCACCCTGTTCAACATGACCATGATTCACAGCAGGGAGCACATCATGCGGGCCATGTACGAAGGAATTGGCTACAATCTTCGGTGGATTCTGGAGAACTACCAGCAGGATTACGGATTTAAGTGCGATAACTTCCGGATTATCGGCGGTGGCTCCCTGGACAAGGGTTGGATGCAGATTATTGCAGATATTACGGGAAAGAATTTCTCGGTGGTCAAAGATCCTCGAAATGCCGGTGCTGTAGGGGCGGCCATGATTGCCATGATTGGACTGGGCGTCATCCCTTCCTTCGCTGCCACCAAGGAGTTCGTTCCGGTGGAATTTAACTATCATCCAAATCCGAAGAACAAAGCCATCTATGATAAGCTTTTCAAGGATTACAAGAACGTATATCACTCTCTGGAAAAGGCTTACAAAACCGCTAATTCCGCTCGCTTTGAGGGAGACGAGATAGATTAATCGATAAGGAGACGGACTTTGAACAAGACAAAAGAAACGATTATAGAATACGGGAAGAAGTTAACCGACATTGGTTTTTCCATTGGTGATTCTCCACGAATTCTGGTTCGAAAAGGGCTTCATGTATACAGCACCCAGGAAGGTGCCGATTTGAGTACCCTAGATTCAGCGGATATTCTGAATATCAACGGTAGTGCCGATGCGGCCAAAGGAGCATTAATCGCTTCCAGTTATAATGCAATGATTATCACCAGTCCCTACTACGCATCCATGTGCATTCAGGACAATCTTGCAATTCCTGCAGTACTGGATGACATGGCCATGATTGTGGGAAACCGGGTCCGGATTGTTCCTGGAGAACGTCTGGCGATTGCGAAGGCGCTGAAGAAATCCTCTGCAGTAATGACCACAGATGGAAAGGTTCTCACCTGCGGGCGGAACCTCTACGAGGCTCTCACCTGCCTGACCATTCTGGAGAAGAACGCCGGAATCTTTGTAGACGCAGACTTCTTAGGCGGAGCGAAGCCGGTATGCCGAGGAATGGGAAAGCTGGAACACCTAATCTATCAACAGAAATATTCCAAGAAAGAAATGGAACGGCAGAATCAACTGGAACGCCCTGATGAAAATCCTACCCAGGCGATTACGCCAATGGATTCCAAGGCGGAAAACAGAAATTGTTCCGATGCAGAATGGGATTTGCGAAATCAGATTGTAGATTACGGAAAGGAATTAACCAAAACAGGCTTGGTTCAAGGAACCTGGGGAAATCTGTCCGCTCGCCTAGACGATACCTCTATGCTGTGTACCCCTTCTGGTATGGATTACGAAGGGTTAAATCCGGAGGATATCGTTAAAGTGAACATGGAAACTCTGGAATACGAAGGCAATCTGAAACCTACATCGGAGAAGGATTTCCACGCCGGCATTTACCAGAATCGGCCTGACGTGAATGGGATTATTCACACTCACTCTCGGTACGCCTGTGTCTTTGCATCCTGCGGACTTTCTTTTACCACCACCAGCGGAGATGCCATCGAATGCGCCGCTTACGGTCCATCCGGCACGGGAATTCTGTCCAAGAATGTACAGAAGGCCGTCGGGGAGAACAAAGGCTGCCTGATGAAAAACCACGGCATGGTGGCGGTGGGTATGGATTTGGAAGACGCTTTCCACACCGCTCGCAGCATCGAAAACGCCGCAAAGGCCCGAATTCAGAAATACTGGGAGGAATAGGCTAAGCCTAAAAAAGGTACTAACGAGTTGAATGATATCCATATCATTCAACTCGTTAGCTAAAAATCACTTCTGTAACAACCAGTCAGCTATATCGTGAATTTCGATTCCCTCGTAGCTGTATTGAGGATGTTTTGTCCTGGCAATAATAATTTTAGGATAGGCATCTCGGATTCGCAGTAAAGGCGAGTATTCTCGCTCAAATGTTTCCTTGCCGGAAATGTCATCACTAACTTGAATGTAGATTTTCTCTTTCATATATATATCCTCACTTTCGAAAATTAAAATATTTTTCTTTTTCGAAACCTGAAACATGTTGTCAGCTTCTCAATTATCAAGTTATAACCTACATCTAACATTAACACAATATGAAAAGAGCAATAACACCAGTTTGTGCTACTGCTCTTCCTTTTACTAATCTATCCCTTTCATGCATCCTTCGTCTGCATCACCGCTACCGTCCTCGTTCCGCCGGAGGAGATTCCCTTCCCCGTGTTGGGGTGATTGCTGGAATACACCTGATCTGCGGTAAAAATACATAGGAGAAGCAGTGCAATAACGAATACGGTCTTCGGGTTAAACTTCCGTATCAGATTGTCCAGTGTCGGCGCCAACAAGTATACAATGGCCAGGCCTCCTAGACCGAAGACAAGCAGACCCTCCCCACAAATTCGACCGTTTAAATTCAGAAAATATCCGGTGTAGTCCCACCACTTCTGACCGTTGAACTGGTACTGCAGGAACCAGGAAGTGAAGTATTCCACAGAACCGCAGACCACCATAGTGGCAATGAATTCAGCCAGAGGCTTCTCCCGAAGTCGGTAGAGTATAAGCAGCACTAGGATGCTTCCAGCTCCGTATATTGGAAGCCACGGACCATGCAGAACGCCGCGATTCACGAAGACACCGTCTTCAATCAGGTGAAGGCTTACTTCCCAGAGCCAGCCTACGAAGGACATGACGAAGAAAATAATCACCAGATCCACCAGTGGGTAGCACCGAGTGGAATGAAGCGTGGTCTTCGGCGTAATCTTGAAATTCATGGGGAAAGGAGCCAACCGACCCGGATACATTTTACCGTCTAAAAGATCCTGTCCCACCTCTGCCTGGTAGGAAATCGCCCGATATCGCTCGTATTCTTCCACACGCTTCGAAGCGCGAAGCTCGATTCCGAACCACCGAGCCAGGAATCCCGGAATACCCTTCGGGGCCGGAACTTCTTTTACCGCTTCGGTAATGGCCTTCCGGATTTCCGGATACGCCGTGTCTAGCACGTCTTCCGGAGCCTTGCGGTACAAATACTCATCGCACAGCTTGATGCTCTCCGGAATCTGATTCTCCTTGGCGAGGTCTCGCATCCGAACGTAGTATTCGGTGAAGAAGCAGGCTTTATATGGATTGGAATACAGGATTCCCGACAATCCGAAGGTTAGAAGTTCTAACGCATCCCATCCTAGGAAACTGATGTCCGCCACAAAGAGCTCCCATTTGTGCCCCTGCATCATCCTGCGAGAGAGGGTGATGGCTTCATTCGCCTTCATCTTGGGATTCTCCGCCATAATGTAAGGAACCATGGCATAAGCATAATATTTGACAAAACCGCCTATGATGGTAAGGGTCCACAGGGACTGGTACACCGCGGTGACGAACATGGTCCAGGCGATAGACAGCCAGGACCGACTCATCATGGGGTACAGAAAACGATGCACTGTCAACTTATCGTAGGTCCGGCCTTCCAAGATGAAGCGGCGCATGACCACCCGGTAAGTCTCTTTGATGAAAATCCAGATAAAGAGGTAGATTGCCAAGCTTCCCAGAATCAGAATGGCAATCGCAATATTTCTGGAACCGACGATTCCCAGCAGCGATTCCGACACAGCATATTTGAAACTGCCTGCCGAATAGGAGTTCAGAAGGCTGGCAAACACGCCGTTGGATCGTCCCAGATAACGGCTGGAATCGTTCTGGCGAATTCTCTTCTTTCTTTCCTTTATTTCCGCCTGGACCTCGTTTCCCTTTCCCTCCGTAATTCGGTCTATCGTATCTTCAAAGGCTTCTTCATCGGTCAGCGCATTGAGGATTGCCCCCACCGAGGAAAATTCATCCGTCACCATGTGGTAACTCATAGTGGACGATCCGTACTCAATCCCGAAGAAACTAGCGAAGAGACAGATGGCCACAATCATCAGATAATGCCTTTTGAAATTTCCCTTTGCCTCTTTCTTGAGACGTTTGCGTTGTTCTTTTCTCATCTAAGCTCCTTTGTTGTCTCTGGAGTTCTTGCTGAACCGAATATTCAGCACCATAATTTCGCTGTTGCTGAGTAGACGGAGCGGGGGTCCATAGACGCCTACTCCCGATGTTACAGCACCGGTAGACGTTCCCTTCCGCTCAATTCCCCAGTAATTCTCCCAGGTGAGGGCCCGGGTAATGGTCAGAGGGAAAAACTGTCCCGCATGGGTGTGCCCCGCCATTAGCAAATCGACGCCTTCAGCCTTATAGTCTACAAGGTGCTCCGGCTCGTGGTTCAGAACGAATACCGGTTTCGTGAAGTCCATCCCCCGCATCAGCGTCCCAAGGGATTTCCGCCGGTTCCCTTTCCTTCCGCTCTTCTCTCCATCTAGCCGACCTACCAGCTGAATCTTTCCGTCCACTAGAACGGACTGATCCTCCAGCATGGTAATATTCGCCTTCTGAAGAAGCGTATCCATCCGAGAATCCCGCTTCGGGTTCACCGATGTGTTGGTGGTAAAACCTCCCACCAATCGTTCCGATACATCGTGATTTCCGTACACCCCGTAGACTCCATAGTGGCTCCGAATTCCTTTCAGAATTTTCGCAATCTTCTCCGGATTCGAAATGGCATCGTATTCGTTATCGTAGATATCTCCCGCCACCACCAGATCTGGGTTTTCTCGGTTGATAGCGCGAACCATCTTGGCCATATCCTTCGCCCCAATGGAATATCCTAGGTGCAAATCCGATATAAGCACCACCTTCATAGAAGACATGCCGTTCACCTGCTTGGCTACCGTCACATTTTGCCGGTTCACCGTCAACTGCCTTGCATGGATTCCACCGTATACCGTAAGAATCAGACTCAATAGGAAAATGCACCAGAATACCATTCCGTGCCGGGTAAAATCACCTTCCCGATGCAGCAGAAACTTCCGGACTCCCCGCCAGATATCCAGCAGAATGAAGAAAAAGATTAGATAAATCCAGAGTCCCAGCCAGTAGTTGGAGAAAAGAATGACACCGTTTCGGATTTCTCCGGTGGGTAGAAACCGGCCGATGATGATGGTGGCACAGCAGGTCACAATTATGGTACACAGAATTACCAGATTCCGGCGCCGCTTCCCTGTAACGAACTTCAGTCCCAGGTGGAAATGCCACATGGTGTACACCAAAAGCACCAGAAATACCACCAGCATAAACCATTTAAACATGCCATTCTATCCTTTCCATTGAAAACCTCACTTTACTTTTTCCCAGTCATCGAAGTTATATTTTTCCACATTTTTTACATCCGTAACCGTAAGTACATCCCCTTTTACAAGGAAACGAACATCGTAGTCCGCAAATCGGAGTCCGTATACATAGTCCGGTTTCTTCTCATAAGCCGCCCGAGGATCCTGTTCTAACACACCCAGAAGTGGGGATCGCTTTTCCTCCGCCACCTGATTCAACAGTTCTTCTGGAAACTCCACCTCCAGAAATTTCCGGTCCGGTACTGAGAATCCGGATCCGGCCCCGGGATGGGAATCCGAATACTCACTATAGGGTTTAATATCGTAGATGGGTGTTCCATCCAGAAGATCTGCCCCACCTACAATTAGAAGGGGATGGCCGGAGGCATCCCTCTGAACGCCCAGTAGTTTTACACTGGAAAGCCCTAGCCCACTGGGGCGAAACGGAGAACGAGTGGCAAAAACACCTTTCTTCTCCTTCCCACCCAGACGAGGGGGACGCACCAGTCCAGACCACTTTGGAACGGGATTTCCGGTCTCATCTTCTTTCCAGTTCTGGGAAAAACCGAAAACTAGCCACAAATACTCGAAATCCTCTATTCCCCGAATCACATCCGGATTCCGGAACTCATCTAAGAATTCAATGGTCCCAGTAAGACCTTCCACCAGCCCTGGCTGTCTTGGAATTCCGAACTTCTCTTTGAAATCCGTGTGAATCCTGGCTACCGGCCGAAGTCGAAGCAGGTCCTTCTCTCTATCGGAACAGCACATGGAGCACCTTCCCGTAAATTTCTTTGTAAGGCTGATACCGCATCGGCAAATCCAGCCAGGTCTTCTTGTCTACGATTCCCTTGTAGTGGGAGAAGGTATCGAATCCCCACTTTCCGTGGTAGCTTCCAATGCCACTGTCTCCGACGCCGCCAAATCCCAGCTTGTTGGTGGCGATGTGGATGATGGTATCGTTCACGCAGCCGCCACCGAAACGGCACCGAGATAGGAAGTATTCCGCCACTTTCTTCTTGCCAGTAAAAACATAGAACGCCAAGGGATGAGG
The DNA here is from genome assembly GCA_050872185.1 of Mogibacterium sp. Taxonomy (GTDB): domain Bacteria; phylum Bacillota; class Clostridia; order Peptostreptococcales; family Anaerovoracaceae; genus Mogibacterium_A. The sequence goes on along the minus strand of JBNMGJ010000038.1, from coordinate 857 downwards.
CTGCCGGTTCAATGTCTGTACCGCTTCCTCTGTAGACGAATAGGTGAGAATCGGCATAATCGGTCCGAAAATCTCTTCCCCCATCACCGGATCTGACCACTCTACGCCGTCCATAATAGTGGGCTCAATCTGAAGGGTATCCGGGTTGGAGCCCCCGCCCAACACTACCTTCTCTGGCTGAATCAGGCCCTTCAGACGCTGAAAGTGTTTCTCGTTGATAATCTTTCCGTAATCTGGATTCTGCAGGGGCTGGCTAGTATACTGACGAATGGTTTCCTTCTTCAGCGCCTCCACCAACTCTTCCTTCACTGATTCATGGCAATAGATGTAGTCTGGTGCCACGCAGGTCTGGCCCACATTCATGAACTTACCGAAGACAATACGGCGTGCGGCCAGTGGAATATTAGCGGTTTTGTCCACGATGCAGGGACTCTTTCCCCCCATCTCCAAAGCAAATGGGGTCAGGTGCTCTGCCGACTTCTGCATCACAAGCTTTCCCACGGTGGTGCCCCCGGTGAAGAAGATAAAGTCAAACTTCTCATCCAGCAAATACTGGTTCTCCTGTCTTCCTCCGGTAACCACTGCCACGTAGTCTTCCGGGAAGCATGCGTTGATGATTTTCTGAATCACCCGGCTGGTCTCCTTGGAATACGCACTTGGTTTTACCATGGCGGTGTTTCCCGCTGCCAAGGCATCCACCAGGGGATCCATGGTGAGCAGGAATGGATAATTCCAAGGGCTCATAATCAGCACTGTTCCCAGCGGCGCTGGCTTGGCAAAGCTACGGGACTGGAACTGAGCCAGTGGCGTCCTCACCCGCCTTTCCTTCGCAAACTTTGGCGTATGACGAATCATGT